>CAVJSA010000009.1:0-33341 GCA_963651875.1 Lachnospiraceae bacterium
AAAACCATGTACAGAAAAAGAAATTGAATTTTAATTTTTTTTAAGAAGCGCATTTAGTTTCCCGCGCCCGTCTTGCGCAGTTCGCTAAGCGCTCATTGGGGCAAGCCCCAACTGCGCTGCTCCAGCCGGGGCTAGGCTTTTTGTTGTAATTTTTTACATTTACTCTTCGCGCCCATAAAACTCCTGTGGCAGAGGAGCTTTTACACAAATCTTTTTTTTAGTTTTTGGGTGCATAAACGTAAGAGAAAGTGCATGCAGCATAATTCTTTTAAAAGGTTTTCCGCCGTAAAGTTCATCACCTAAAATCGAAAGACCAACAGAGGAAAGATGCACTCTAATCTGGTGAGTGCGTCCTGTGTAAAGATGACATTCAATTAGCGTAAAAGGACTTTTTATCTGGCAGACGTTAAAATCTGTACGGCTCGTAAGCCCGCCCTTTTCTAAAGGAACTTTCCCCCACTTTGCACTTTGCCCTTTAGGGCTTATTCTTCCCATTGGAAAATCGACAGTAAAGTTGTTGTGTTCCGGCATTTTAGAAACGGCAGCAATATAAACTTTTTTTGCTGTATGCTGTTCAAACATGTCGTGGCAAAAAGCATTTACTTCCCGCGTTTTTGTAAACAAAATTACGCCGGAAGTGTCTCTGTCAAGGCGGTGCATGATTCCGCAATATGGCGGATTTTTTGCATTTGGATTTGTAATTTTCTGTTTATTAAAAAGATAGCGCACAACTGTCGCATGCAGGTTGTCCCTTGAATCTACCATTGTTTTTTCCGTCGGAAAATGCGACGGCTTATTAACGACAATAATACAATCGTCTTCAAACAAAACATCTTTTTGAGTAAGTTCAAAAGCAATATCGTCTGTTGGCTTTTCAAAAAAAAGCTTTTCTTCTTCAATAAGGGCAGTAACAACACTCTTGGCAAAAACACAAAATGCAGGCACGCGCACAGGGCGAGAGTTTACACTGACCGAGCCTGAAATAATCAGCCGCCGGATTTTTGAATTAGAAATTTCTTTACCAACCAGGGAAGGAAGTTCAAGGCGCAAAAGTTCATCGAGGCGGATTTTTTTGTCAGTTTTAAGAGTAAAAGTTTTCATAAAAAAAAATTAAAATCAGTAAAAATGTTTTGAGTCCAGCAATTACAGAAGTGCCCCAAATGACTAATAACCTAAGTCTTCGTTTACTAAAAATACTTTTATGCGTCCGTTTCCGCCACGTTTTAATACCTGGATTATATTTATAAGTTCGTCGCGGTCTTCTTCTTTTTTGCCAAAGCGAACGGCGTTTTTGCCTGCTGCAATCGTCGAAGCTCTTTCGCAGGCGTCTGTAAGAGTTTTACAGATTTTATTTTTGCCGACAAGGGCAATTACAGTTTTTGGACCAAAAGAAATTGCAGAAACACGGTTACCGTTTCCGTCAATATTTACCGCGTGTCCGTCTTCGCTTACAGCATTAAAACTTGTAAGAAAAACGTCAGCTTCTGATAAAATCCGTCGCATAAGTTCAACACGTTCTTCGCCTTTTAAAGGTTCACGGTCTAAAACCTTAAAATTTTTGCGGACTAAGTCAATTAAACCGCTGTCCATGCAGCTCACAGAACCTCCCCAGCCCACAACAGCATTCTGCGGAATAATCGAAAGACATTTGTTTACAGCCTCTTTAGCAGATTCAAAAACAAAAGCCTCAAACCCATTAGCACGCAACGAAGCAGCCACAGCATTTAATTCCATTTTTAGCCTCCTAAAAAAACAAGCAGGATTTATTTAGTGGATTTTATCATTTTGCAGGAGAGTTTAACAATAAAATTTTAGTTCGCCAAAAAGCTCTTGCCCTGGAAAGCCCGGTTTTGCGTTAGCAAAAATGCGCCATTAAATACAAAATTTCTACTTCTTTTTTACTAAAATTGTGCCGGCTAAGAAGGCGGTAAATGGGGCTGTGGCGGCCAGACCGAAGCTGCCGGCTACTGTGTTTATGATTTCGGCGGCTACCTGGTTGTTGTTTAAAATATTGTAGATTGGAGTTCCCTGGGCCATAAAGGTCATTAAAAGGGCAATACAGGTTCCTGAATAAGCGAGCAAAAGTGTTGTCGTCATTGTGCCCATGGCGGCTCTGGCTACTGCAAGGCCTGACTTTATTGCTTCCCATTTAGATATTGTCGGACATTTTTTTACGACTTCGTTAACGGCTGATGTTATATCGACTGCTAAATCCATTACAGAACCGCTGGCTCCAATACAGATGCTACTCATAAAAATGCGGGTAAGGTTTAAATTCTGAAACCCTGAATACAATAAGCTTTCTGAATACGCCATAACCGCTCCGTGCAGTTTTAACGATTTTGTGCAGATAACGCTAAGAACGGCGCAAAAAATAATGCCGAGCATAGCTCCTCCGGCGGCAGAAAATAAACGCCGGTCAAAGCCATAAACGAGTGCAATAATCGTAACTGTTAAAAACGCTGTTCCGGTAAGCGAAATAAAAAGCGGGTCAACGCCTTTTAAATAAAGAGGTATCATGATTTTCCATAATGCGAGAACTGTTAAAACAAACGAAAGAACTGAGCGCACTCCTGTTGCTCCTGCAAAAACTATTAAAAACAGTGCAAATGCTATGGCAAGAAGGGCTTCGCCTGTAAGGCGGTAATGGTCAATCAGGTTTACAGAAATTATGTTTTCGTTTCCGTCCTTTTTAATTCCGTCGTAGTAATCCCACTGAACGAGTGCTTGGGCTGTGTCGCCTGGGTGGAAAATCTTGTCCTGCGAAAGCGAGCCGTTCAGCATATTCCAGCCTTCTGCTGTGCGGCCTTTGAATTTGCCGGACAAAAACTTTACTGTGCAAACCTGCTGTCCTGTGCGGATAAGGCCGGTGTCGATAAAGCGGGAATTGTCAACTTCTACAATCTTTGCACGGCATTTTACGGCATCTTTAAATTGAAGGGCTCCTTCAAAGCCTGTCGGAATGCAAAGCATTGCTAAAATACACAAAAGGGAAACTATAATCGAAACTGTAGAACGCGAAAAACTTATTTTTTTCATCTGGATTTTCCTTTTTTTTGACCATTTTTTTTAGCGTTAGGCAATGGAGCACCGGAGAAGGCAGTTTGAACTGCCGAAGCCGAACAAAAAATGCGCACGATTTGTGCGCGTTTTTTGGTTGGAGCGAAAGCGCAAGTGCGCAACTGCCGGCCGGCGCTTTGCGCCGGAAACGCCCGAATAATAAAAAATCCCCCCAAGAAAAAGCCTGAGGGGAAAGACTAGTTATATTTTAGTCCTGAACAACTTTTGTAAGTTTTGCCATTTTTTTGTAAATGTCTGTGTTGTCGTAGTAACCTGCAAAGTCGTTCTGTCCTGCGCCGAGTGCAAATACTGGAACTGGAAGACCTGTGTGTGAATAAGAAGTAAAGCCGATTCCACTCTTGTTGTTAAGGATGTGTGTAAGAGTTACTGTGAGTGGCTCGTATGTTCCGTAGAGTTCGTATTCTCTCTGGTCGCGTTTGTTGTCGTTTGACATTGTTTTTGCGTAAGCTTCTTTTATGCGGTTGTATTCGTAATCTGTAAGTACGAGTCCGCCATTTTTGTTTGAAGCATCTGTGCTTGGAACTTTAAGACCAAACTGTTCTGCAACGTCCTTCATTACGTCGTCGAAAGATGTATTGTTCTTTTTGTAAGCAGCAACAAAGTCGCTGTCAAACTTTGCGTAAGAAATCTTTTGATTTTTGAGTGTGTCAAAGAAGAGGTTGTAGTCTGTTCCTGCAAAGCCGATTGTAAGTCCACCAGTTTCGTGGTCAGCTGTTACGAGAATCAATGTTTCTTTTGGGTGTTCGTTGTAGAATGCGATTGCTTCTTTTACTGCTTCTGAAAGTGCGATTGTGTCGGCGATTGTTGAGCGTGCGTCGTTTGCGTGGCAAGCCCAGTCGATTTTTCCGCCTTCAATTTCCATAAAGAAGCCTTTTTTGTTGTCGAGAACTTCGATTCCCTTTTTAACGTAGTCGCGGAGTTTCCATTCGCCGTTTGCTGCGTCCTGGTCGTAGTTCATTGCGTCTGCGTCTGCAAGTGTTTCTGCTACAACGAGAGCTTTGTCGCCGTTTTTAAGGGCAGAAGCGTCTTTTTGTGTAAAGCAAACTTTGTAACCTGCTTTCTGTGCAAGTGAATAGATTGATTCTTTGTCCTTCTTTTTGTCCTGTGGTTCCATTAAAGCACCGCCGGCAAAGTAGTCAAAGTTAGAAGCTACGAGTTCAAGTCCGATTGGATAGTTTGATTTGCGACTTGCCTGGTGAGCGTAAGCTGCTGCTGGAGTTGCGTGGTTTAAGTTTACTGTAGAAATAACGCCGATTTTCCAGCCTTTCTGGTCGCGGAGCTGTTCTGCGATTGTGCGGAACTTCTGTTTTTTTGTAATGTCAACGTTGATTGAAGAAGAATGTGTCTTTTTTCCTGTAAAGATTGATGTTGCTGTTGAAGCTGAATCCGGAGCAAATGATGTTGCGTCGTAAGTCTGGGCACTTCCTGCAACCGGGAAGTTCATAAAGCTCAAGTTTTCGCCGAAAGGTGAATCCTTTGAATTTTCTGACTTTTTAACAACGTCTACGATTCCGGCAGCGTCTTTTCCTGAATAATATGCTGAACTCTGAATCTGCGGATAGCTCATGCCGTCACCAATGAATAAAAATACGTATTTTGGTGTGCCTTTGCCAGTTGGAGCTGCTGCGATTGTCTGTGCTTCAACTTTTGTTCCAAAAGCCATTGCCGCAAACATTGCAGCACCGATTGCCATCTTCATAATTCCACGAAATCCTTCCTGTGAAATTTCTTTTCTTTTTAACATTTTCCTGTACCTCCAAGGTCTTGCGAAAAACATAAAGAAAAAAAATTATAAAACAATAAGGAAATTGTAAAAAAAATGTAAATATTTATGCAGTGGTAGATAAAAACAGCCGTGCGCCCCCGTGTCGCGACTGTTTTTATCGGGCTTGCGACGGCAATCTTGCCTGTCGTGTCATTATCTCATCTTGACCCGATAATCTCAGCAAAAGTGTCATTGCCGGGAGTCGACACGGCAATCTATTGTAGGAAGAGATTCCCGCATCAAGTGCGGGAATGACAGGGAATGTCAAACCGTGGAATGACAGTGCTTTTGTCATTATCGGGCTTGACCCGGCAATCCTGCCTGTCGTGTCATTATCTCATCTTGACCCGATAATCTCAGCAAAAGTGTCATTGCCGGGAGTCGACACGGCAATCTATTGTAGGAAGAGATTCCCGCATCAAGTGCGGGAATGACAGGGAATGTCAAACCGTGGAATGACAGTGCTTTTGTCATTATCGGGCTTGACCCGGCAATCCTGCCTGTCGTGTCATTATCTCATCTTGACCCGATAATCTCAGCAAAAGTGTCATTGCGGGGAGTCGACACGGCAATCTATTGTAAAAAGAGATTCCCGCATCAAGTGCGGGAATGACAGTGCTTTTGTCATTGCCGGGAGTCGACACGGCAATCTGTTGTAGGAAGAGATTCCCGCATCAAGTGCGGGAATGACAGGGGAATGTCAAGACCGTGGAATGACAGGGAATGTCAAGACAAGGTATGACAGGGAATGTCCTGAAAAGTTCAGGCTAAGTCAAATGCAAAAATTAAAATCTATTCAATTTTAAAATTTTCGCAGTTGGCGATGTACTGCTTGTGATTGCCTTCTTTTGAAAATTCAATATCAGAAAATAAAATATCGTGGTGCGGTGTTTTTTCGTCTGCATAAATGTAGATTGCATAATCTGAATTTTTATAAACTGAGCATCGCCTTACAATTATGTCAGAAAAAACAGCCTGTCTTTCTGCTGCCCCGTACTTGCTTACAGTTCCTGCATCGCTGTATTCGGTTGACATGCTAAAAGGTCTGTTTACACAGGCAATTGCATTGTCTTCAAAAACAACGTCTTTAACATAACCGCCGTTTGCAGGTGCGCTCTTAATTCTAAAAGCAATGTCCGTATGATTAAAAATATTGTCGTGAACAAAAATCTGTTCAAGACCGCGCGCTGTGTGGCTTCCGAAAGCAACTCCGCCGTGTCCGTGGTGAATATAGTTGCCGCAGATTTCTACATTTTTTACGCCGTCCTGCTCAATTTCAAAAGCGGACTTTCCAACGCCGGCACTAAAGACAATGCTGTCATCTCCGGTGTCGATAAAATTATTAAAAATGTTCGCAGAACCAGAAGAAATAAGACCAATTCCGTCTCCGTTGTTAACGTCGTACGAAAAGATTTTTATGTTGCAGATTGTAATATTTTGAGAGTTTAAAAGGTTAATCATGTGGTTTGCCGGATTTTTAAAAGTAAGACCGTCAATTACAAGTCCTTTTACTCCGCGCAAAATTACTGTTGTACTGCGTGTTGAATAAGCACTTCTTAAATCGTCGGTTTCGGCATTTTCTAAACTTTTGCCTTCAATCTTAAAATAACTTTCGGCACAGTCTGCAGCAAGAATTCCGTCAGTGTAAACAGTTTTGTTGTTTCCTTTTTTGAATTTTAAAAGCGGAGATTTAGTGTCATCGCCTTCTTCGCTGTAGAATTTTTCGTCCAGGCTTGATTTTCCATCTTTGTCTTCAGAAAACCATCCGTTGCCGTCAACAATTCCACTTCCGCATAAAACAAGATTTTCGGCTCCGTCGGCATTCAACATTCCCCAATAGCGAGTGTCGGTGTAGTAAGGATACATGTAAAAACTGTAGTCATAGTGTTCTGCAAAAGGTGAAGAAACTAATTCGCCGTCAATTTTTAATGTCATGTTGCTTTTTAAATGCAGACCGCCGCACATAAAAATTCCTTTTGGAACAAAAACAGTTCCGTTTTCCGGGCAGGAATCTATTGCAGATTGAATCGCCTTTGTGTTTGCAAGAATGAATTCTTTTTCACCATTTAAATTTGTTCGCTCAGAAATTTTTTTAGAAGCTTTTGCGCCAAATCTTTCTACGCTTAATACGTCGCCACTTTCTTTTGTTTTTACGGTTATTGAAGAAGATTCGTACAAAGTTTTGCCACTTGAAGAAACTGCACAAACCTTAAAATCGTAGTCTGTATTAGCATTTAAATTTTGAACACAAAAGAATGAAACGTCTGTTGCATTCATTCCATTTGGTAAACCTGTAACTTTTTTAGAAAAAGCTTTGTAAAAAGAAGTTTTATAAGAATCCAAAAATGAATTGAGACGTTTTGCCTGTTTGCGGGCAGAGTATTTTTCTTTTTTGCCGTTTACAAAAACTTCGTAGTCGCAGACATTTTTATCGAGCGCCATAAGTGAATTCCATACAAGATAGACACAATCCTGTGTCTGGGCAGGACTTTTTACATTTAATTCCAGAGAAGAATTTTGAGAAAAACTTTTTTCAACCATAAGAAAAACCACCAGTAAAAATGTAGTAAATATTTTATTCAAGCTAAGCTCCTTATAAAAACTCCGCATTAGCGGCAGCACAGGAGGTGCTGAATTGTTTTTCCTGTATTCTATAAAAAAATCAAAAGTTTATAAACAAAAAAAAGGACTGACCGCTTTTACAACGTAATCAGTCCTGTAATTGTCTATAAAAACTATTAACTCTAAAGGCGGAGTTCAATTTTAGTAATTAAAAACAGAGTCGCAAGGTTATTTAACAGTTGTCGATAGTTCTGCTAAAAAAAACTAATCGCCGAAACAGATTCCAAGTGATTTAGCTTCTGTTACTTCTTCTGAGTTTACATCGACCGTCTTTAACTTTCCTGCAACTTCCGAAAGAGGAACTGCAACAATCTTTGAATTTTTAATGGCAGCTAGAACTCCAAACTTTTTTTCAAGAATAAAACCTGCAGCCGCAGCGCCAAGCCTTGAAGAAAGAATTCTGTCATAGGCATTTGGACTTCCGCCCCTTTGAGTGTGCCCCGGAATTGTAACGCGGACGTCTTTTCCGCTCATCAGCCTGATTTGAGCTGCAAGTTCAAACGAAACTGGAGTTTTTTCGCGTTTTTCTTTGCGCTCTTTTTTTGTAAGTTTTGCGTCTTTTTCCGAAACTGCGCCTTCTGCCGCAACAATAATCGTAAAATGTCTGCCGCTTTTTTCGCGTTCTTCGATTTTTGAAATTACTTTTTCGATATTGTATGGAATTTCAGGAAGAAGAATAATGTCTGCCCCCCCTGCCATTCCAGCATTTAAGGCAAGATGTCCTGCTTTGTGCCCCATAACTTCGACAATAAAAACCCGGCTATGGCTTGCCGCCGTCGTGTGAATACAGTCAATTGCCCCGACTGCAACGTCGATTGCGCTCATAAAGCCAAAAGTCATATCAGTGCCAAAAATATCGTTGTCAATTGTTTTTGGAAGGGCTACAACATTAAGTCCGCGCGAACTTAAAAGCGAAGCTGTTTTTATTGAACCGTTTCCGCCAAGAACTACAAGGCAGTCAAGTTTTTTTTGATGGTAAAAATCTTCCATCGCCTTAACCTTGTCTATTCCGTCTTCTGTAATGTCGGCAATGTGCTTAAAAGGTTCTCTCGAAGTTCCAAGGATTGTTCCGCCCTGGGTTAAAATTCCAGAAAAATCATCTCCAGACATTTCGTGAAAATGTCCGTAAATCATTCCTTTATAGCCGTCTTCAATTCCAAAGATTTTTACATCTGGACATTTATTAAAAAGAGTTTTTGCAACTCCGCGCATTGCAGCGTTAAGGGCCTGGCAGTCTCCGCCACTAGTTAAAATTCCAACATTCATTTTTTTTAATTTCTCCTATAAAACTTTCCTTGAAACTTTGTAAGCCTGATCAAAAAAGAATTCCTGCGAATTCAGCGATTTTACAGGATTCTTCTTTCCGCTGTTTTTTATGTTCTGTTTTTCGTAAAATCCCTGAGCATTAAGAACCCGGCCTTTTTCCGTATCGTTCATTTCGCTTTCAAAAATTTTCTTGATTCTCGCCCGCAGATTTTTGTTCAAAACAGGAACTCCAACTTCAACACGGCGAACCATATTTCTTGTCATAAAATCCGCAGAACCGATAAAGATTTTTTCGTCTTCTCCTTGTCCAAACCAGTATATTCTTGAATGTTCCAGGAATCTGCCAACAATACTTACAATACGGATATTTTCTGTCCAGCCGGCAATGCCAGGAATAAGACAGCAGATTCCTCTGACGCACATGTCAATTTTTACACCAGCGCGCGAAGCTTCAATTAAAGCATCGATTATTGGCTTGTCCGTAAGCGAATTTATTTTTATTCCGATGTAGGCTTCTTTTCCTTCTGTCTTTTTTTGAATTTCCTGGTGAATAAAATCAAGAATCTTACTCTGAAAACATTTAGGAGCTACAAGCAGGCAGGAAGTGTTTTCGACAACTTCGCCAAGAAGAAAATTCTTAAATACTTTTGCAGCATCGCTTCCAATTACAGGATTTGCCGTCAAAAGTGAAAAATCTGTGTAAAGTTCTGCAGTTTTTTCGTTGTAATTTCCCGTTCCAATCTGAGTAATATAAGAAATTCCGTCTCCTGTGTTTCTTGTAATAAGGCACAGTTTTGAATGAACTTTATATTCTCCAAGACCATAAATAACGCGACAGCCGGAATCTTCAAGCACACGCGAAATTTCAATATTGTTTGCTTCGTCAAACCTTGCACGCAATTCAACGAGAACGACAACTTCCTTTCCGTTTTCTGCAGCTTCGACCAGAGCTTCGACAATTTTGCTCTTGTCGGCCAGGCGGTAAAGCGTAATTTTTATTGAAACAACGCTTTCGTCGCAGGCAGCTTCGTGCAAAAGAGTTAAAAAAGGCTTCATATTTTCAAAAGGATAGAATAAAAGCACGTCTTTTTTTTCGATTTGAGGAATTATTTTTTTTCGCATATCAACTTCGCGGGAAGGACGAGGCAGGCGACGGCGATAAAAAAGTTCATTTTCGCCATGCAGATATTCCCGAAGCTGAAAAACAAATTTCATATCGAGTGGAGTTCCAGAATCAATTATTGCGTCTTCCGAAATTTTTACGAATTTTGCAAGTTCGCTTTTGGCCTGCGGATTTATTTTCCGGCTAAGTTCCAGGCGGACTGGGCTCATTCTTTTTCGCTGCTTGATCAAATCTTCCATAAGATTTCTGTAGTCTAAATCTTCGTCAATTGCGTCGTGTTCGTCGATGTCGGCGTTTCTTGTAATTCTTACAACGGCTTTTTCGCGGATTGAATAGCGTGAAAAAAGTTTTGTAACAAAGTGAAGAATCAGCTCTTCGCAAAGCATAAATGTGCCTGGGCGGGAAGGAATTTCGATCAGGCGTTTAAAAATTGTATTTGTGCAGGGAACGATCCCCATCTTGTTTTTGCCGTTTTTATTGGAAAGAAGGACAACCGCATTCAATTCTTTGTTTGCAAGAAACGGAAAAGGCTGCTGCTTTCCTACAATCATTGGACTTAAAAAAGGAGAAATATAAGTGTCAAAATACTGTTCAAGGATTTTTCCTTCTTCGTCAGAAAGTTTATTGAAATTTATAAGGCGAATTCCATGGACTTCAAGTTCGCCCATAAGCTGTTCGTAAATTTTTGCTTTTTTTAATTCAAGTTCCTTTACACGCTTAAGAATTGCGGCAATCTGCTGAGAAGCCGTCATATTTGTCTTGTTGTCGCAGACATCAAAGGCGTTTTCTTCCTGAACCCGAAGCGAACCAACTCGAACCATAAAAAACTCGTCAAGATTGCTCTGAAAAATCGAAACAAACGAAAGCCTTTCGGCAATTGGAACAGAAGGATTGCCAGCTTCGTCAAGAACCCTCTCGTTAAAAGAAAGCCACGAAAGTTCACGGTTTACATAACATTCAAAAGGAATATCTTTTGTACTAAAATCTCTTTTAGAAACGCAAACATTATTTTCGACCATATCACCCTCAAAAAACTCAATTGTTTTATACAAGGATGACTCTAAAAAACGTTAACTAATTTTTTATGTAAATAATGTTAGTTTTTGGTTAAATTTGTTAGCCCGGTTGTTGCGTTGTCATTGTCGGGTTTCTCCCATGTCATTGTCTCACCTTGACCCGACAATCTATTGAAGGAAGAGATTCCCCGGTCAAGCCGGGGAATGACACTAAAAGCAAGTCGGGGGAATGCCAAAGAAGGCAAGTGCGGGAATGACAACGCACCATGTCATTGTCGGTTTTCTCCCATGTCATTGTCGGGCATGACCCGACAATCTGTTGAGGAAGGAGATTCCCCGGTCAAGCCGGGGAATGACACAACTTATTGGCATGAGGCAGAATTACTCTGTCGGGCGCTTTTTTAAGTTTTTGCTTTCTGCAATTGCGCGGCCTTCGCCAACGCTCTGTTCCATCATTGCGCGAACCTTTAATGGAAGTCCGAACAATGTAATGAATCCCTGTGCGTCTTTGTGGTCGTAAAGTTCGCCTGTTGTAAATGAAGCAATGTTTTCGTTGTAGAGGCTGTATTTTGAATCTGAGCCTGCAGCGCGAACCATTCCCTTTACAAGCTTAACTTTTGTCCAGCCTGTAACTGTCTGCTGTGTTGAATCAACAAAAGCCATGAGAGCGTCATAAAGCGGAGTAAATACTTTTCCGTCATAAATGAGTTCTGCAAGGCGAAGAGAAACCTGCTGCTTGTAGTGGTAAGTGTCGCGGTCAAGACAGATGTGGTCCATCATTCTGTGGGCAAAGTACAAAACAGTTCCTGCTGGAGTTTCGTAAACACCACGGCTCTTCATTCCTACGCAGCGGTTTTCGCAGATGTCTGCAATGCCAACTCCATTGCGTCCGGCAATTTTGTTGAGCTCGAGCATAAGGTCAAGGCCGTTCATTTTTTTGCCGTTCAAAGAAACAGGAATTCCTTTTTCCCATTCGATTGTAACGTATTCGCCTTCTCCAGCTTCTTCCGGAACAACTGTATTTTTAAGCATGTGCTTAAAGTTTGGTTCGTTAGAAGTTTTTTCAAGTTCAAGACCTTCGTGGCTGATGTGCCAGATGTTTTCGTCGCGAGAATATGACTGGTCTTTTTTCATTGGAACTTCAAGTCCGCGGTCTTCGAGGAATTTGATCTCTGCTTCGCGGCTGTCCATGTTCCATTTTGGATCGCGCCATGCTGCAATTACTTTAAGGTCTGGAGCAAAAGCCTTGATTGCAAGTTCAAAGCGAACCTGGTCGTTGCCTTTTCCTGTAGCGCCGTGGCAGATTGCAACAGCTCCTTCCTGGCGTGCGTATTCAACAAGGATTTTTCCGATAAGAGGGCGTGCTGTTGAAGTTCCCAGAAGATATTCATCTTCGTAAACTGCATTTGCTTTAAGAGCAGGCCAGATATATTCTTCAACGTATTCCTGACGGGCGTCAACAACATAGCAGGCGCAGGCACCAGTCTTGAGTGCACGAGCCTTAATATGTTCCCAGTCATCGCACTGACCAACGTCAATGCAGACAGCAATTACATCGTAATCATAATTTTCTTTAAGCCATGGAATGATAACTGTTGTATCCAATCCACCTGAATAAGCAAGAACAACCTTATCTTTTGCCATTTTGTATTTCTCCTAAAAACTGTCAATCTTTAGTTTAAGACAGCTTTTTTGCATATTTATACAAATATCCTAGTATTTTATGAAACTTTATGCAATAGAAAGTTGAATTGAATCATTCTTCGAGAAAACTTAACAAGTGCAACTGTGCAATTCTAGCCCGGATAGTAGTGGCGCTGCAGGCGTAAAAAACGTTCTGCGTTTTTTATGGAGCGAAAGCGGAACCACGAATAGCCGGACGAGAGTGTAAAATGTGCTCCTAAAAAAACTAAACGTAAAGAGCTAAAAGTTCGTTGAGGATTTTTTCGATTACGGCAAAACTTTCCTGGGTAAGGCTTAAAAAATTGTCGTAAGGTGTGTGGAAGAGCCGCCAGGTGACGGGCATTTTTTCCTGATATTTAAATTTAAAGTCGGCATCGTCGTCTAAGTGAACGTTCATTACGGCTTTTTCGAGATTTTTGTCTTTCATTAGTTCCATGTAATAGGCAGACGCTTCTTCTTTTGGAAGCATTGTAATTGCAACTGCAGGAATTCCACAGGCCAGAAAGCCCGCATTGTCGCTGTAAGGAACCGGAAGTGTAAGCCAGTTATTTGGACTTACTGTACGCAGAATTTTTTGTGTGCGTTCAAAAAGTGTGGCAAAGTTTTTTATAAAAATTGAATTTGATTTTGAATTTTTAAGGGAATTAAGCCCTGCCCTGGCAAGAATTGGAGTTGTTCCGCGTCCAACTGAATCAAAAACATAAACATCGTCGTTTTTTATGCCAAGTTTTTTAAAAAGTTCTGCAAGTGCAAATGAGCCTTGTTCACTCACTCCGCCTTCGCCGAGTTCTTCGCCGTCTGTAAAAAACATGCGGATATTTGTTGTTTTTCCTTTTAAGGCTTTTTCGTTAACCTGAACGGCAAAGTCGGCAAGTGCAAAGTCCGCTGAACTGTTGTCGTTTGCGCCGGGACTTCCTGAGACAATGTCGTAATGAGCAATAAGTGTTTTTATTTTGAACTGAGGATTATAAGAAGTTGAAGGGAAATTTACGTAGATGTGTTTTTTGCCGGCAAGAGAAATTACGGAAGTCTGCACACCACGCTCATGCAGGTAGTTTCGTAAAAAACTGAGCCTGTCTGTTTGTGGTGCAAGATATTCTTCAAATTCTTTTGAAAGCGTTACCATTTTTAGCCGTTAAGCGAAGAAAGTGGAAGCGGGTTTGGACTCGTTGTTGCGTTGTCGAGTTTTGAAAACTCTTCGAGCAGTTCTTTCTGTCTTGCAGAAAGTCTTGAAGGAACCTGAACCAGAATCTTTATGTAAAGGTCGCCCTTTCTAGTTGAATTTAATACAGGAACACCTTCGTTTTTAATGCGCAAAAGTTTTCCGTTTTGAGTTCCGGCAGGAAGTTTGAATTCAATCTTTTTTCCGTCGAGCGTTGTAATAAAGATTGTTTCGCCAAGAGCTGCCTGAGCCATTGTAACAGGAACGGCGCAGTAAAGATCCTGACCGCTTCGCTCAAAATAAGAATGGCTTTCTACATGGAGAACTACGATTAAATCTCCTGCAGGTCCGCCATTTGCTCCGACATCGCCTTCGCCATGGATTGCAATGCGTTTTCCGTCATCAACTCCGGCAGGAATTGTAAGGGTTAAGCGCTTTGATTTTTCCTGCACGCCTGAACCGCGACAGCTCGGACAAGGTTTATCGATTACTGTTCCTGAACCGTGGCACGATGAACAGGTCTGCTGAACGGCAAAAAATCCTGCCTGTCTTCTTACCTGACCGCTTCCGCCACAGACTGTACATGTCTTACGGCTTCCGCCTTTTGCAGCCCCGGAACCGCTACAGTCCGGACACTTTTCGTTATGCGAAAATTTGATTTCTGCCTTTGTGCCGTAAACGGCATCTTTAAAAGAAATGTTAAGATCGTATCTCAGGCTCTGGCCCTGAGAAGGGGCGTTTGGATTGCGGCTTCGGGAAGAAGATCTTCCACCTCCGAAAATTCCTTCGAAAATATCGCTAAAACCTCCGCCCATTCCTCCGAAAAGATCGGAAAAATCGTGGAAGGCATGGCTGCCAGAAAATCCGCCTGCGCCGCCACCAAAGCCTGCGCTTCCGTCTAAGCCTGCAAAACCGTACTGATCGTAAATCGGACGCTTTTGATCATCAGAAAGAACTTCGTAAGCTTCTGTTGCTTCCTTGAATTTTTCTTCTGCTTCTTTGTCGCCCGGGTTTCTGTCAGGATGATATTTTATGGCAAGTTTTCTGTATGCCTTTTTTATTTCATCAGCTGAGGCACCTTTTTGTACGCCTAATACTTCGTAATAATCACGTTTTGCAGCCATTTTATTTTATTCACTCCTAAAAAACTTCGCATTCGCGACAACACCGATAAAAACAGGGCTGTCTTAAGAAGTTGTGTTATTTTTAAGTCTGTCAGCATTTACAGCTGCACGGCCTAAAATAATACACTGTTAACTCTTATCAGACAGCCCTTTGTTAATTTTTTTTATTTGTCGTCGTGAACTTCGTAGTCTACGTCGTCAGCAGTTCCCTTATCAAAACCACCCTTAGAAGAGTCGTTCTGCTGTCCTGCATTGCTTCCTGCATCTGCTGCGCCATTTGGCTGAGCACCAGCGGCACCTGCTGCACCCTGCTGTTTGTAGATTTCTTCAGCAATCTTGTAAGAAGCCTGTTTTAAGATTTCTGTCTTTGCCTTAATGTCGTCTGTGTTACCAGATTCAATTGCCTTTTTGAGTTCTGCAACTGCGTCTTCAACCTTCTGTTTGTCTCCACCAGAAATCTTGTCTCCAAGATCCTTTAAGCTCTTTTCTGTAGAGTAAATAAGGCTGTCAGCTTCGTTTTTAACATCGATAGCTTCGCGCTGTTTTTTGTCTTCGTCTGCATGAGCTTCGGCATCTTTTACCATGCGTTCGATTTCTTCCTTGCTCAAGCCAGAAGAAGAAGTAATCTGAATGTGCTGTTCTTTGCCTGTTCCAGTATCTTTTGCAGAAACGTGAACAATGCCGTTTGCATCAATATCAAATGTAACTTCAATCTGTGGTACTCCGCGTGGAGCTGCAGGAATTCCTTCGAGGTTAAAGTTGCCCAAAGTCTTATTTTCGCTAGCCATTTCGCGTTCGCCCTGCAATACGTGAATTGTAACTGCAGTCTGTCCGTCGGCAGCGGTAGAGAAGATCTGGCTCTTTTTTGTAGGAATTGTTGTGTTTCTTGGAATGAGCTTTGTCATTACTCCGCCCATTGTTTCGATACCAAGAGAAAGTGGAGTTACATCGAGAAGAAGAACATCCTTTACATCTCCGGCAAGAACACCGCCCTGGATTGCAGCACCCATAGAAACTGCTTCGTCCGGGTTGATTCCCTTTAATGGTTCTTTTCCAAAGAAGTTCTTTACAACTTCCTGGAATTTTGGCATACGAGAAGAACCACCAATCAAAAGAACTTCGTTAATCTGGTCTTTTGTATAACCTGAATCTTTAAGAGCGTTCTGGCAAGGAATAAGAACTCTGTCCCACAAGCTCTGTGTCATTTTTTCAAACTCTGCACGAGTCAAAGTCTTCTGCAAGTGTTTTGGACCTGTCGCATCTGCTGTAATGAATGGCAGATTAATATCTGTTGTTGTCTGGTTAGAAAGAGCAATTTTTGCTTTTTCTGATTCGTCTTTGATACGCTGCATTGCCATAGGATCTTTTGAAAGATCGATTCCAGTGTCAGCCTTAAAAGAATTTACGAGCCAGTCAGAAATTGCGTTATCCCAGTCGGCACCACCAAGGTGAGTATCACCGTTTGTAGCCTTTACTTCGAATACGCCGTCAGCCATATCGAGGATTGTAACATCGAGTGTACCGCCCCCCTCATCGATTACAGCAAGAACTTTTTCCTTGTTTTTGTCTTCTTTAAGACCAAATGCAAGAGCTGCTGCTGTAGGTTCGTTGATGATACGTTTTACGTTAAGACCTGCGATTGTACCAGCGTCTTTTGTTGCCTGGCGCTGAGCGTCGTTAAAGTAAGCAGGAACTGTAATTACAGCGTCTGTTACAGTTTCGCCGAGGTAATCTTCTGCAGTTTTCTTCATTTTCTGCAGGATGAATGCAGAAATTTCCTGTGGTGAATATTCTTTCTGCTGTCCGTTGTCTGTTACAACAACTGCAACATTTTCGCCCTTCTGAACGATTCCATAAGGAACGCGTTTAATTTCGTCCTGAAGATCTGCATAACGTTTACCAATAAGACGTTTTACTTCGTAAACTGTGTTTTTTGGATTTGTGATTGCCTGGTTTTTAGCAGACTGACCAACAATGCGTTCACCCTTTGCTGTAAAACCAACGATTGAAGGAGTAATTCTTCCACCTTCTGAATTCTGAATGACAGTTGCCTGTCCGTTTTCCATAACTGATACTTCTGAAGTTGTAGTACCAAGGTCAATACCTATAATCTTTCCCATATTCTAGCCTCCGAAGAACTGTTTTTAAGTTCTTCACAAAATATATTTTCAACTTTTAAGCTTTTGGCTTTATAACCATCACTTTTGCATGACGGATTACTCTGTCTTTAAGCTTGTATCCTTTTAAATAAACCTGCGAAAGTTTTTCTTTTTTTACATCACCTTCTGAACTTGCAATTGCTTCGTGGAGTTCAGGATCAAAGTCATCGCCCTCTTTTCCAAAAGAAACAAGATTATACTTGTTTTCGAGCATGCTTCCAAGTGACTTATTAATCATCTTTACGCCGTCAACAATCGGCTTTGCTTCTTTAATGTCTTTTGCAGCTTCAATCGTACGGTCAAAATTATCAAGACTGTCAAGAAGGTCGTTCAAAAGACTTTCGTTTGCATAAGCTACAGCGTCTTCTTTTTGCTGGAGCATACGTTTGCGCCAGTTGTCGTTTTCTGCAGCTTTGTAGAGTGCTTCGCTTTTCATCTGTTCAATCTGAGCTTCTAGTTCGGCAATTCTTTCTTCTGCAGTTTTAGGAGCATCTTCGCAAACCTTCTTGTCTGCTTCGTTTTCTGCATTCTCTGCAGTTTTTGAAGTTTCTTCAGTCTGTTTCTGAGCTTCCTTATTCTCTGTTTCTACAGTTTTTTCTTCTGTATCGTTCATTTCTTTATCCATACTTAAAAACTAATAATTGCGCTCTTTAATCGTCAACAAAAAAAATTGATTTTTTTGAATTTTTATAAAAAAACAAATAAAATCACGCTTTCTACGCTGATTCAATAAGTTGAATTCTGCAAATTGAATTTCAAAGATTGAATTCAACCTTTCGCCCAAAACGCATTCGCTCAAAACGCATTCGCCACGCCTAACAATATTTAAAGTCAGGGCCGTCGCTTCCCATAAAAACTTTTACGTGGCTGTATTCCATAAAGGCATTGTCAAAAAACGCCTGAATATTCATTGCCTGGCCACTTAAAATTTCGTCAGGGTTGTACGACATTTCAACAATGCTTTCTTCACCTTCGCCAAAGCAGCGGCTCAAAGCACCGTTAAGACGGACAATATTGCTAACGACTTCAAAAAGCTGAAGCTTATTTTTTTCTTCATACTTAAAACGCAGAAAATCAAGCTGGAGTTTTTCTAATTTTGAATGATTTGTTTTGTATTCTTCCCAATCGCCGTCAAAACCAAAGTGATTTAAGTTTTGCCATTCATAAAAATCTTCAAAAAACTTTACAGGAGTAATCTTTAACGGAAACAAAACTGCCAGAAACCAGGTGACTGCCCTTCCGTACGAATAAAATGCACTCGCTGCCGTTGCAACTGCCTTTGCCCTTTTTATATCCTGGGTCGAAAAAGTTGCTGTCGGTTTTGCTTCGATTTTTTTTCTGTCAGAAAGTTCTGCTTCCAGCTGAGGAAAATCAAGATGATTTGGATACAGGCTTACGGCAAAGTCAAGACGGTCAAAAAAAGACTTTATGCGGTCATTTTTTTCAAGGGCAAAAACAAGATCAAATCCAAAAACAAGCCCTAAAGTATTTAGCATTTGAGCGCGTTTTGAATAAAACTTTTTATCAAAAAGAAAAGCATCTCCCTTACTTTCGCCCTTTAAAGGAATGTCAATCGTGCAGTTTAAGTTTGAACACTCTCGGCAGACGTCCATATCAAGCATTTTAGCTTCCAGCGGAAGAGTTAAAAAAAGTTCCGGGACATTTTTTTGAACAGCCTGCAGGAATTTTAAAAGCCGCCCTTTTGAATTTAGAATCTGTTCATCCTGCAGGGTAAACTCTGTAATTCCTTTTTTGTTGAATTCTAAAAGTGAAGATTCAAGCTGTTCTGTCTTAAAATTAAAAGTTTTTTCCATAAGCTAATCGTGAACTTTATAAAATGTAAACGCACCAGGAAAGAAAGAGTGTTTTGGGCAAAGCCTGCATTGACGCAAGTTCAGCTTACACGCCCTGGCGCAGTTTAGTTTCACGAAAACTTACAATAAATGAATTTTGCAAGATGCACAATCTTTTTTCATCTGTTCTGGCCAGATAGAAACCTGAGTTTCGCCGATGTGTGCTTTTCTGAGGAAGAACATGCAAAGACGGCTCTGTCCGATTCCGCCTCCCATCGTAAGGGCAAGTTCGCCATTTAACAGGCGTTTATGGAATTCAAGATTTTCGCGGTCTGTACAGTTTCTTTCTTCAAGCTGAGCTTTAAGAGACTGAGGAGAAACACGGATTCCCATAGAAGAAAGTTCGTAAGAAGTCTGCAAAACAGAATTCCAGACTAAAAGATCTCCGTTTAACCCTCTGTGTCCGTCCCCGGTTTCGCTGATCCAGTCGTCGTAGTCTGGAGCGCGTCCGTCGTGGATTGTTCCGTCAGGAAGTTTTCCGCCAATACCAATCAAAAAGACAGCTCCGTATTCCTTACAGATTTTATTTTCCCTTTCTTTTGGAGACAGATCCGGATACTGTTTTTGTAAATCATCAGCATACACAAAGTGAATTTCTTCCGGCAGAACTGGTTCAATCATGCTGTAACGGTCATAAATAAAAAACTCTGTACGTTTAAGACAGTCGTAAATCTTTTTTACAGTTTCCTTTAAGTACATTATTGTGCGGTCAAAGTCGTTAATGGCAGCGCACCAGTCCCACTGATCAACATAAAGTGAATGAATGTTGTCCAGTTCTTCGTCAGCACGAATTGCGTTCATATCCGTATAAATGCCGAATCCTGGTTTTAATCCCATTTCTGTTACTTTTACACGCTTCCATTTTGCAAGGGAATGAACAATTTCCATCTGGGCGTCGTTCATTGCCTTTACAGGAAATTTTACGGCACGTTCAACACCGTTTAAGTCGTCGTTAAGACCTTTCCCGCTTTCTACAAAAAGAGGAGCCGTTACGCGGGTAAGATTTAAGGCTGTTGAAAGCTGAAGCTGAAAAAAGTCTTTTATTAAAACAATCGCGTGCTCAGTTTCTTTTTCGCCAAGCAGAGGCTTATAGTTTTTTGGAAAAATCAAGTTACTCATTTTTAGTCCTTGCGCACAAAAACGCAGAATCAATTTTATAGAATTTGCACAATTTTGAAAACAATCATAAAAAGTCTTATCAGTTGAAAAGGAACGTTAAAAATGTCATAATTTTCAACACTTTTCATAATAACAAACGGAAAAATCAAAATACCGCATTGTCAACTTAACTGGAGAAATAAAATGTACAGACCAGAACTGCTCAACTGTATTAAAGGTTACAGCGCAAAAAATTTTTCGCAGGATTTTATTGCCGGCATTATCGTCGGAATCGTAGCCCTGCCACTTTCAATTGCTTTTGCCATTGCTTCCGGCTGCAGCCCGGAAACTGGTCTTTATACGGCAATTATTGCAGGATTCTGCATTGCAGCGTTCGGCGGTTCAAGAGTTCAGATCGGCGGTCCAACCGGCGCTTTTACAGTAATCATTTATGCAATCGTAAATAATCCTCAGCTCGGATTTTCAGGTCTTGCAACTGCAACAGTTTTAGCAGGAATTATGCTCATTCTTTTGGGAGCATTTAAGCTTGGCGGACTTGTAAAATTCATTCCATATACAATTGTTGTTGGTTTTACCGCAGGAATCGCAGTAACAATCGCAACAGGTCAGATCGGTGACTTTTTAGGACTTTCTCCACAGTTTCCGTTAACAGCCTTCGGAACACAATACACAAAAATGCCGGGCACGTTCGCAGGAAAAATAATTGTTTACGCCTGTTCACTTGGCACAATAAACTGGTATTCATTTATAATGGCAGCTGTAAGCCTTGTAGCAATTTTCTTATGGCCAAAGGTAACAAAAAAAATTCCAGGAAGCCTTATCGTAATTATTGCCGCAACCTTGATTCATATCCTATTGAATAAAACTTTTGGTTTTGAAACAGTTTTAATCGGCGATCGTTATAAAATTCCTTCAGGAATTCCTTCTCCAAAACTCCCGGCCCTCGACTTACTTACAATAAAAACAGTTTTTCCGACAGCAGTTTCTATTGCAGTTCTCGCAGCGATTGAATCCCTTCTTTCTGCCGTAGTTGCAGACGGAATGATTGGCGCAAAGCACGACTCAAACAATGAACTTATTGGTCAGGGAATTGCCAATATTTTTAGTCCTCTTTTTGGCGGTTTACCGGCAACTGGCGCAATTGCACGTACGGCAACAAACATCAATAACGGAGGACGCACACCAGTTGCAGGAATGGTTCACGCGGTAGTTCTTCTTTTGATAATGGTTTTCTTTGGAAAATACGTTGAATATATTCCAATGGCAGCCCTTGCTGCTGTTTTAATGCAGGTTGCATGGAACATGGCAGGAATTCCTGCAATCCGTTCTCTTGTAAAAGGACAAAAATCGGATACAACGGTTCTTATTGTAACCTTCCTTTTGACTGTTTTTGTTGACTTAACTTACGCAATTGGAGTCGGCCTTATTTTTGCAGCCTTCTTCTTTATTAAAAAGATGATTGAACTTTCAGAAGTTCAGTCTGGTTCAAGAACTGTAGTTGTAGGAATTAAAGGCAACGGAAGCGAAGAACAGATTGAACTTCCAAAAGGCGTTATGGTTTACGAAATCGACGGTCCTCTTTTCTTTGGAACTGTGCGCAAGTTTGAATTTGCAACAGAAAGAGCTGGAGCTGAAGTAAAGGCAATAATTTTTAGAATGAGAAACACAATTTATCTCGATGCCGGCGGAATCCAGGCATTGGCACAGGCAAAAAATGCATGCGACCGCAAGGGAATAAAAATCATTCTTTCAGGAATCCACACACAGCCTTACATGCTCTGCGAAAAAACCGGCATGGCAGACAAAATCGGCCGCGAAAACATTTTTGACAACATAGAAGCAGCCTTAGTTCGCGCAAGAGAAATTGTAGAATAATAAAAATCGTAATAAAAAAGGAAAAGCAAAAAATGTCTGAAACAATCGAAAATTCTTTTGAATACACACTCGCTAAAGAGCAGACAATCGTCTATATCTGGCGTTCAATCATGCAGGAATATGTTTATAAAACTAAAGACATAAAAAAGTTTTATGACCAGGTTGCAGAAATTGTTCCTGTCCGCTGTGCGTTTTTTACAAACTGGTTCAAAGGATTTGTTTCGGTTGCTTTTTTTGAATTTGACGAAGCAAAAAAATTCTACCAGGAAGCATTTAAAAATATAACTCTGGCAGAAGAATACACAGGCAGATTTGTTCAGCAGGCTTTTACTTTTTTTATGTACGTAAATGATAAAAAAACAGCCCTCAAAGTCTGGGAATACGGAGTTTCTAAAAAAATGGTTGCTCCGTTAGACGAAGCTTTCTTTAAAAGTTTTAACGAAAAAGAACAGTTCTGGACTCAGTTTGCCCCGACAATGTTTACAAACGAAAAAAAAGCAGCAGAAGAATGTATCAAGGATTACACGCCAAAAGTTCAGGACAAGTTAAAAACTTCGATCGAAAAGGCAGACTTTAAGAAATTCAAAAATGAAGTAAAAAACAAGGATATTGATAAACTCCGCGTTTGTGGTGTTTCTCCGCTTTATTTGGCAATTCAGACAAAGGCAACAATAAAAAACGGAAGCGAAGGCTACGCCCAGGGCATGGCAGATTTTAGAACAAGACAGCTTCTTGCAGGATTCAACCTCGAAAAAGCAAGCAGGGAACAAAAAGAAGAAGCCGTTCTTACGGTGCGCCACAGCATGAAGCAAACTTACCTTGAGTCCAACCTCGGAAGGCTTATGTTCAATGCCTATTACTGCACGGACGACGAAATTCAGGAAAAATTGAATGAACTCAACAAAATCATTTCTTTTACAATCGACAATTCCGCAAATGTAGATTCATTTAAAATCAATTCAGGACTTTCAATGACAAATACAGCCCTCTACCTTGCAGCCGAAACTGACGACGCAGAAGTTTCAAAAATGCTGATTTTAAAAGGAGCTCAAACCGACAAGGCAAACGGCAAGGCAGATTTTACCTGCACAAAAAAAGACGGAAGTAAAACCACGACTTCGATTCCAAACACTTTTATTTACCGCCTTATAAGTTTCCACAGCTGGAATACGCTTGAAATGTTCTTAAAGGATTTTTCAAAAATTGCAAAACCGCAGATGACAGCAAGAACAGAAAGCTCAAACATAACGCCTCTCGTTTATCTGATAATGACAATGATTTACAGTGCCCAGAATGAAAAAAAGTTTGAAGAAAACAAAAAAATTGTAAACAACCTTCTTCCACTGTTTATAAATTGTGGCGCAAGTTTAGAACAGACCACAGTTTTTGGAAGTGCAAAAGAACTTTTAGGTTTGTAAAAAATAACGGATTCAACTTTACTTTCTAACAAAATGATTGGCTTTGCTTTTAAGGTTGCCGTTTTGTAACTAGAGTAAGTATATTTAATTATATGAGTAAAAGCAGGAATTTTATTCTGCCCGAATATCGAGGGTAGTCTAAAAAAACTGCTTACTGAGGTTACAAAAATTGAACGACAACAAAAATGAAGAGCGTCTCGACCTTCCTAAAATAATAGAAAAAAATGTTTCAAATCCGAACGACGTTTACAGAATTGCAATACAGTTCCAGCAGATGATGATGGTGTACGAAAGTGCAACAAAGCAGATTGAAACAAAACTGGACATTTTAAATAAAGAAAACAAAGTTTCTGGACGTCGAAATCCAATCGAAACCGTAAAAAGCAGAATTAAAAGTCCGCAAAGTATTGTCGGAAAACTCGAAAAAAAGAATCTGCCTGTAACTTTTGAATCAATGGCAGAGAATTTAAGTGATATTGCAGGAGTCAGGGTAATCTGCCCTTATATTTCTGACATTTACAAGGTACGCGATATTCTCTTAAAGCAACCAGACATTACCCTGATTGAAGAAAAAGATTACATAAAAGAACCAAAAGAAAGCGGTTACAGAAGCCTTCATCTTGTTGTAGAAATTCCTGTTTATCTGTCGGAAGCTACGCACAATGTAAAGGTTGAAATTCAACTGAGAACAATTGCCATGGATTTTTGGGCAAGCCTTGAACACGAACTGCATTACAAGACTTCCACAAAAGTTCCAGAAAGTGTGCGCCGCGAACTTTTCCGTGTTGCAGAAACAATTGCAATGACCGACCGCGAAATGGAAGAAATTGCAATCGAACTGCAACAGATGGACTGATTTTTGTCCGCTCTTTTATTTTATTTCTGCACAGCTTCGTGAATTGTTTTTCTTACTTCTCCTTTTCCGCTGATCATTTTTGCAAAGTATGACTTTACAGTTTCGTACAAAGGAGAAGCACTTACATTGAACCCGAAGATTTTTTCGTTGCTCAAAAGAGGCTTTATTGTTTTTTCAATCTTTGCCTCGTCCTTTTCTCCAAGGCTAATTTCGCTGAACACAGGTTTTAATTCTGAAAGCAATGGATCTGGAGAAAGTTCAAAAGCGTTTCCGTTATCGTCAAGAGCCATAAGGTATCTAAGCCACAAGGCAAACACGAGCGGAACAATTTTTAGTTTGCCGGCATCAAGTTCTTTGTTTGCCATATAAGCCTTTACGGTCTCGCCGAATCTGACAGAAAGTTTTTGAGAAGTGTCCGTTGCAATTCTCTGCGGTGTATCCGGCATAAATGGATTTGGAAGACGCTTGTTTATTACTTCGTCAATAAAATCTTTTGGATTTATGATTTTTGGGTCAACTACAACAGGCAGACCTTCTGTGTATCCCAAAATTTCAACCATTTTCTGTAAGTCGCTGTCTTTCATTTCGTCGCAAATAAGATTAAAGCCTAGTAAACAGCCGGAAAGCGCAAGAGCTGTGTGCAGAGGATTAAGACAGGTGCAGACTTTCATTTTTTCAACCTTGTTTACGGTCTGTCTGTCCGTAAAGTAAACTCCTGCCTTTTCTAGTGGCGGACGTCCATTCGGAAATTTATCTTCGATTACAAGATATTGAGGCTCTTCTGCATTTACAAAGGTTGCGCAATAAGTGTTTCTGGAAGTTACAATAAGGTCTGTTTCTTCAAAGCCACTGTCTTTTAGCATTTGAGCAACTTTTGCATCCGGGCGCGGAGTAATTTTGTCAATCATTGTCCACGGAAACGAAACTTTAGTTTCGTCTTTTAGGTAGTCAACAAATTCTTTTGAAACAAAATCATTTTTCTGCCAGTTTTCTGCAATCGTAAAAATTGCAGAAGAAAGTTTTTCGCCATTATGAGAGCAGTTGTCCATAGAAACAATCGCCAAAGGAAGTTTTCCTGCATTAAAGCGTTCAAGGAGCAATCTTGTAAGGCGAGACAAAAACATCTGAGCCTGCTCAGGAGAATTTTTAAAGTCTTCGCTGTATTTTCCAATCAAAGAACCGTCTGGAGACGTTAAGGCATATCCTTTTTCTGTGATTGTAAACGAAAGCATTTTAAGGCTTGGATTTTTGAATGCGTCTTCGAGAATTTTCCAGTCGTCGCTAAAGTCTGGCGAAACACAGACAGCTTTTACGACGGAAGCTATAACTTCTTTTTCTATTGTTCCGTCGGATTTTAAGGTAACTCCAAGAGTTAAGTTGTCGTGCGGCTTAAAAAGCTTTTCTACGATTTCCGGGTCGTGGCACTCGCCTGCTATAATTCCGCTTGTCATTAAGCCTTTATTTAAAAGTCTTTGCGCAAGCCCTGCTGGGAAAATTCTAAAAATATTTCCTGCTCCAAAATGAATCCATTCCGGCGCATTTTTTGTATTTTCTGCAATTTTGTTGCAGTCAAACTCCGGGAGTTTATATCCGCTCCATTTTGAACTGTCTTTTAATTCCGTTAAGTTGAGTTTCATAGTTCCTCCTATAAAAGCTCCGCGCTAGCAACAGCACACTAATTTTTTTTGTCTATAAAATATTCTGGATAAGCGCCAATCATTTTTGGCAGAAGGCTTTCAAGATTTTTCATGTGTTTTTCGTCAATTTTAAAAGCTTCTTGTGAATTTCCTTCTTCGATTGCCTGTACAAGTGCTGAATGCTCTTTTTCTACCAGCATTGAAATCCGCTCAGCATCGTAACTTAAAATTCTTATCCGGTAATCGTTTCCTGTATGAGAAGTTACAACGTCCCACAGCCAGGCATTATTTGTTTCAGAATAAAAAAACTTATGGAGTTCATTATCTTCTTCCATGAATAACTTTTTGTCACCAGACAAAAGACTTGCATGTTGTTCAAGAAGATTTGCCTTGAGCTTTGCTACACAGATTTTCCGTCGGGTTTCGTCGAGCTGCTTCATAAAAAGATGCAAAACTCCAAGTTCTGTTGTTGTTCTGAAAAAACGTTCCTGTTCAATTATCTCTTTATCCAGAAAAGAAACACGGGTTCCCTTCTGCGGATAAATGTCAACGAGATTATCAAGCGACAGCCTCAAAAGCGCGTCCCGGATTGGAGATCGGGAAACATTCATTTCTTCGGCAACCTGATTAACGTTGAGTTCCTGTCCTGGTTTTAATTCAAGTGTTAAGATTTTTTCTCTCAGTGTTTTGTAAACTACGCTTTCCTGATTTTTCATTTTGCACTCACTTTTTTCTATCTGCTAAACAAAATCTTAAAAATACAAATTTACAAGATTAAATCGTAAACACTTTCCAATGGACAATTTTTTACTGTTTTTTGTCCGCTTTTTCTATAGCTTCCAAAAGTCCCTGAATATACATTGCACCGAGCGCACGGTCATAGAGTCCGTAACCAGGCATGCATTTTTCGCCCCAGATTGTGCGTCCGTGGTCAGGGCGGACAGGTCCGTCAAAACCAGTTTCGTACAGAGTTTTTACAGCTTCGTACATATCAAAACTTCCGTCAGACGAAAGATGTGCGGCTTCTTCAAAAACACCAGGAGCAAAATGATGAAGATTTCTGATATGAGCAAAGTGAATTCTTCCTTTGCAGGCTTTCATTATTTCTGGAATATTGTTCTTTGGATTTGTTCCAAGGCTTCCCATGCAAAGGGTAATTCCATTGTATTCTTTATCTACGGCTTTAAGCATTTTTAAGATTGAATCTTTACCCGTAATAATGCGTGGCAGACCAAAAACCGGCCATGCAGGATCATCCGGGTGAATTGCCATTTTTATATCGTATTTTTCGCAGACAGGACCAATTGCTTTTAAAAAGTAAACAAGGTTTTCAAAAAGTTTTTCTGCGCTAACGTTTTTGTATGATTCAAACAATTCTTTTACTTTAGAAAGACGCTCAGGCTCCCAGCCCGGCATTACAAAACCATTTGAATTGTCAGTCGTTTTATCAAAAAAAGTCTGGGGGTCAATTGAATCTACAACTTTCTGGTCATAAGCGAGAACCGTTGAACCGTCCGGCCGCATTTTTGCAAGGTCGGTGCGTGTCCAGTCAAAAACAGGCATAAAGTTGTAGCAGACCATGTGAATATTTTCTTCGCCAAGAGCAGCGAGAGATTTTATGTAATTTTCGATATATTTGTCACGGTCAGGACTACCGATTTTTATTGCATCGTGAACATTAACGCTTTCGATTCCAGAAATTTCAAGACCAGATTTTTCTACAATTTCTTTCAGATTTTTTACACGTTCGCGCTTCCATTCTTCTCCAGCAGGAACATCATATAAAGTTGTAATTACGCCTTTTACTCCAGGAATCTGCCGAATCTGCTCGAGTGTTACAGAATCAAATCCCGGTCCATACCATCTTAATGTCATCTGCATAAAACTATCCTTAACTTTAACAAACTTTTTAAGGCAGTAACTCTGACAGTCTGTAAAAACATTTGCCAGAGCTACTGTATTTTTATAGATTTTTCAAAATCACACTGCGTATCCAAGAAGTTTTGGAAGGAAGAGTGAAACCTGAGGAACAAAAGTTACGAACAAGAGTCCGGCAATCATTGTCAAATAGAACGGAATCATAGCTTTTGTTGTTTTTTCGATACTGATTTTTCCAACACCACAACCTACAAACAAGGCAGAACCAACAGGAGGAGTGCACAAACCGATTGCAAGGTTAAAGATGAGCATTACGCCAAACTGAACGAGACTCATTCCTGCAACGTTATGAACAACTGGTGCAAGGATTGGAGTTACGATCAAAATGAGCGGAGCCATATCCATGATACAACCGAGCAAAAGCAGCATAACGTTAATCAAAAGAAGAAGTACAACCTTGTTTTCGCTGATTGAAAGAAGTGCAGTCGTAATGATTGTAGGAACCTTCAAGAGTGCGAGAAGATAACCGAATCCGCCAGCGGCAGCAATCAAAGAAAATACCATTGCAAGTGTTTTTACAGTGTTCATCAAAAGTTTTGGAATCATAGAGATTTTAAGTTCTTTGTAAACGAACACAGAAATTATAAACGCGTAAATACAGGCAATGGCAGCCGATTCAGTTGCGGTAAACCAGCCGGCAGTAACGCCAACCAAAATGATTACAGCAGTAAAAAGAGCAAGGATTGCATCAAAACAAATCTTTACAGCCTGTTTTAAGCCGATTTTTTCGCCCTTTGGATAATGGCGGATAATGCTCATAATTCCGCAGACAACGAGGAACAGGATTCCAAGTGTAACACCAGGAACAAGACCTGCCATAAACAGTGCGCCAACAGAAACACCACCTGCAGCAACAGAATAAATAATCATGTTGTGGCTTGGAGGAATCAAAACACCCTGGCAGGATGTTGCTACAGTAACTGCAACAGAAAAGTCTTTGTCATATCCGCCCTTTACCATCATAGGAATTTCGATGGAACCAAGAGAAGAAACGTCTGCAACGGCAGAACCAGACAAATGTCCAAAGAACATAGAAGCAAGAACGTTTACATAAGAAAGACCACCACGGAAACGGCCTACGATTGCATTTGCAGCCTGCAAAAGACGGTCAGAAATACCGCCGGCACCCATAATTTCTCCGGAAAGGATAAAGAACGGAATTGCCATAAGGCTGAACGAGTTAATGCTTTTTCCCATCTGCTGAATAAAAGCCATTAACGGAATATGAACATAAACAAGAGTAATGCACGAAGAAACTGCAAGAGCAAATGTTACCGGCATTTTAATTAAAATAAATAAAACGAAAGTTCCGAGCAGAAGCCAGATTGCTATTGTTGGATCATACATTTGTCTCACCTCCTTCTGTAGTTACCGGGTCGCTGCTACCGGCACGCATCTCTTCAATAATCTGCTGGTCAGTTTTTCCGTCTTCGCCAGTTTCGCCTTCAATTGCAAGATGACGGAATTTTCTTAAACCAAAAAGGTCTGTAAGTGCAAAATAAATGATAAAAACACCGGCAACAGGCATCATGCTGTATGCTGTTCCAGCCGGCCACTGTGTTGCAGGAAGTGTGCTTGACCATGTCATTTTTGCAAGCTTAATTCCATAATTTACAAGAATGTAACCAAAGAAGATTGTTGCAAGTGTATTCAACTTGGCAATTACAAACTGTAATTTTTTAGGGAACATAGAGAAGAAAATCGTAATTGCAATGTGGAGTTCTTTTTCAACACCAATTGCCATTGCAATAAATGCAGTCCAAACCATTAAAAGAAGGGCAACTTCTTCTGACCACATAATTGAATTATGAAGAATAAGACGACAGAAAACCTGACAGCTTACAATAATTACAATTAAAAGGATAACAAGCTTAGAAAATTCGAGGAGAACTCTGTAAATGCAGTCAAATACAAAAGTTATTCCAGAAATAATTTTTTCTGCTGTGTTATATCCTGGTTTACAAATTTCAGCAGGTGCTGAAGCAAAAAAATTCTTTATTTTGTCAAAAATTGAAACCATAATAAAACCTTTTCAATATAAAAACCAAACTTCCGAAGAAAAATGTTTCAGAAGCTTACTGATATACTAAAATATCAGTAAAACAACACTAAAAAAGACTGTCATTAAATTTTTAAAGACAGCCTTTTTATTTTTTTACAGGCTACTGAGCCTGAATGTCCTTGATAATATCTTCGTATCCTGCGCCGAACTGTGCATACAATGGAGCCATTGCAGCCTGGAACTTTTCTTTTTCTCCAGGAGCGAGTTCTGTAATTGTACAACCAGCTGCACGAACCTTGTCTTCTGAAGCCTTTTCTTTTGCAGCCCAGAGTTCACGTTCAAGTTTTGCAGATTCAAGAGCACATTCTTTGATGATTGCTTTGTCTGCATCAGAGAATTTGTCCCATGTTGATTTTGCAACAAGCTGCATTTCTGGAACGCGTGTGTGTTCGTCGAGAACGTAGTATTTTGCAACTTCGTAGTGAGAAACTGAATCGTAAGAAGGCCAGTTGTTTTCTGCACCGTCAATTACACCAGTCTGCAAACCAGAATAAACTTCGCCATAAGCCATTGGAGTTGCGTTTGCGCCAAGAGCTGCAACCATGCCCATCATAAGCTGAGATTCCTGAACACGGATTTTTAAGCCTTTCATGTCTTCGAGTTTTGTAACTGGGCGTTTTGAATCGTAGAAGTTTCTTGCACCAGCATCAAACCAAGAAAGACCGATAAGGTTGTTCTTTTCCATTGAACTTAAGAATTTTTCACCGATTGAACCGTCGAGAACGCGCCACATCTGAGCAGCATCTTTATAAAGATATGGAAGCTGAAGAACGTTCAAAGATTTTTCAAATTCTGAAAGTGGAGAAATTGAAACACGTGTAAAATCAATTGCACCAAACTGTAGCTGTTCAATTACAGCCTTTTCGTCTCCAAGCTGTCCGCCATGATAAACGTCAATATGGATTCTTCCGTTTGTTTTCTGTTCAACAAGTTCTGCAAATTTGTAAGCAGCCTGTGTTGTAGGATAATCCTGAGCCTGATTTTCTGCATAGCGCAGAACCATTTTTCCGTCAGCCTTTTTATCTTTACAGCCTGTAAAAACTAATCCAGCAGCTAGAACTGCACAAGCAGCAGTAACCAATGATTTTTTCATAAATTTTCCTCCAAAAAAATCTCTAACAAAAATAACTCAACTAATATACTAAAATATCAGTGATATTATTCTGTACCCTGATATTTTAGTTGTCAAACTTTTTATTAAAAATGTACAAAAAATCTCTGTTATTTTTATATTATCGCCGAAAAACTGTCGCAATGGGCATGCTGCTGTTCAAAACCCACTTACAACTGACGGATTGTCGCTTATTGAAAAAATTGAAATTTTTTATTACTATATTTTTATGCAGGATTACATACGCGCCCGGACAGAAGAACAAAAAGAAGAACGTTTAGGGCAGATAAAAGACGCTACAGATTCGCTTTTTAAAGAAATGCCTTATACGGCAATAACACTCACAACAATTGCAGACAAGCTCGGCTGGTCAAGGGCAAATCTGTATAAATATGTAACGACAAAAGAAGAAATTTTTCTTGAACTTGTTTCTGAAAAAATGACTGACTATTTTAATTCTATGCTGTCGGCCTTTCCGGAAGGAAATAATTTTTCGACAGAAGTTATTGCAGAAGTCTGGGCAGGAATTTTAAATGCTCACAAAGATTACCTGCGTTATGTTGCCTACCTTATGACGATAATAGAAACAAACGTTACGGTTGAACGCCTGGCTGGTTTTAAGAAAAAATGGTACGGCTATGCTGATGAATTAAGTAAAAGACTTTCCGTTATGCTCGGTATTGAAGAAAGCGCAGCTTCAAAACTAATCGTAGATATTCAAATGTATGCAAGCCAGCTTGTTACAGATTGTCTGTCAAATCCATTGATTTTGCAGGCTTTAAAACTCATTGAACGCGAAGTAAAAAAAACTGATTTTTGTGAATCCATTAAAGATTACACAAAAATGTGCATAAACTGGTGCGTAAGCAGGAAAAAATAAAAAACACAGCGCAGAGATTCTGCGCCGGATTGAAGGCCCGCCGAAGGCGATGTACTGACATTGTTTTGTACTGTGTAAATGTATTTTTGCCGGTTGACAGTGCCACGGACGGCACGAAAAAGCTGAAGACCGCAGGAAATGCAGGGCATTTCCTGCCTGACAGGATGTCAGTACATTGCAGCGCGTAAGACGCGGAAGGCCGCAAAGCCGGGCAAGACTGTAAAATGTGCTTTAAGACTGAGCGTCCTAATAATTATCCCACTTAAAATCATCAAAATCCTGGATTTGAAGTTCACGGCGGTTACGAAAATATTTTTCCATGTCGCGGATCGTAAGTGGAATTTTGTTTTTGTAATTTGGATTAAGATAAAAATATGCATTGTAAAGCAGTTTTTCTAAAGATTCGCTTGCACTGTTATCGTCGATAAAAATAATTCCAGCAAGGTTAGAAGCAACCTGTTTTACGGTAAGTTCAGTTGAATTATAAATTGAAGAATGTTCGCCTGCCATTGTGTTAATGCGGTTTAATTCGATAAAAGTCCGGCGGGCTAAGGAACGGTAAAACATATTGTTAAAATCGCCAAAGTCTACTGTTTCGCTGTTAAACCAAGGATTTTTTACGATTGTAATGACTGAATATTCGTTGTCTAAAAGTTTTGAGCCGTAATCCAGAAATTTGTATTTGTAGGCTTCGGCCATTGCAAAAGGTGAATATTCGCAAACTGTGGTTATTGTGTCTGCATATTGAATGCGGAACGTAAAATTGATTCCGGAAGAAGAAATATATTTTAAGACTTTTTTATTCTGCGAAACTGCGTCTGTGAGTGCCTTAAAAATTTTTGATTTTTCAAAGCCAAGGTTTGTTTTTACTTCTGAATAGTCGATGCTAGAACGGTTGTCAGCTCCAAGCATTACGGATTTTCCGAGGGAAAGAAGTGAATATTCTTCTACACGTTCAAAAACTTCGTCGAGAATATTTTGATGAATGCAGTTGAACGATTTTACATCTGTATAAATAGGCGAATTTTTAAAGTGAAGGCAAAGGTCAATGTCTATCGTCTGCTTGTGCCCGATAATTGCAGGAATTGAAGTTTTGTGTTCACTTACAGGAAGAATGTTAATGTAAGAAAGCTTAAAGAATTCTGAAAACTGTGAATAAAAATCGAGGGCGACGAGTTCTGAATAAGGCCCTGCCCATCCGGAATTTTTAGCTTCGCCGATATTTTTAATTTTTTCAGTAATTTCGGTAATTGTTTTTCTGTCGTTTTTGAATTTTTTGTTAAGACGTTTTAAGCGCTTTATAAAATTCTGGGCAAAGAGATTTAACGGCTGGCTGTTAAGCGGAGAAATGCATTTGTTTGTGTTTTTTTTGTTTTTTATTGTTTTTTGAATGCCAAAGATGCCGTAAATCAAAGACTCAAGGTTTTCTACGTCTGTCATAGGTTTATTCTAAAGCAGTTTTTAGAAGATGTCATTTTTATTAACTGTGCTGGCTAGAACTGACGAGGGAAGCAAGCAGAGACGTCATTGTCGGAAGCCGACACGGCAATCTTGTCTTGTTTGTCATTGTCGCACCTTGACCCGACAATCT
>CAVJSA010000009.1:33772-38143 GCA_963651875.1 Lachnospiraceae bacterium
ACAAACAAAGCAGTCAAAGTCAGCGTCTCTCTCGTTGTGGTTAATCCTTAACCGGAAAAAGACTGGCTTTTGTATTGTTTTGACGACTTATTACCGTTAATTACAGGCTCTTTCCGGAACATTTTCCTGAAAAGAGCCTTTTTTATTTTCTGGAGGCAAATATGAAATTATCGGGCGCACAAATCATTGTAAAATTGCTTGAGCAGGAAGGAATTAAAACCGTTGCAGGAATCCCCGGCGGCTCAATTCTTCCGCTTTATGACGAACTGGCAAAAAGTTCTATCCGCCACGTCCTTGTGCGCCAGGAACAGGCTGCAGGATTTTTTGCGCAGGGAATTGCCCGAACAACAGGAAAAGCCGCAGTCTGCATGGCAACAAGCGGACCGGGCGCAATGAACCTTTTAACGGCAATTGCAGACGCAAGAAGCGATTCAATTCCGCTGGTAGCGATTACGGGTCAGGTAAACACATATTTAATCGGCACAGACGCCTTCCAGGAAGCAGACACTTTTGGGCTTTCGTTTCCTATTACAAAACACTCGATTGCAGTAAAAAGTCCAGAGGAACTTTTAACAGCAATTCCGCAGGCCTTTGCCATTGCAATGGAAGGAAGACCGGGCCCGGTTTTAGTTGACGTTCCGCGCGACGTTCAGCTGGCAGTATGCAATGTAGATAAATTTCCAAAATCGACGGATTTTAACACAAAAGAAGAAAACGTAAGGTTTCACACGCCAAAAAACAAAATCGAAGAACTTATAAAAAAGACAGAAGAACTGCTCATTTGTGCCAAAAAGCCTGTTTTGTATCTTGGCGGTGGCTGCAACTCTCCAGAAGCAGCAAAGGCTTTAAGACAGTTTAAAGAAAATTACCGTCTCCCGGTTGTAACATCTCTTATGGCTCTTGGTGTAATTCCAAAAACAGATGCAGACAATGCAGGAATGGTTGGAATGCACGGTTCTTACCCGGCAAATGTGGCAATGTACGAAAGCGACCTTGTTCTTGCTGCCGGCGTGCGCTTTGACGACAGGGCAACCGGAGTTGTACAGAAGTTCTGCCCGAATGCAAAAATAATACACATAGATATTGATGCAGCCGAAATAAATAAAATTCTGCCGTCGAAAGTTTCTTTTGTGTGCAAGGTTGAATCAATAATTCCGCTCATTACAAAAAGTCTGTGCCCGCTCTTAAAAGAAAAAAACAATCTCTCTTTTATTAAAGAACGAGAAGAATGGGCTAAAAAAATTGCAGAACTTACAAAAGCAAATTATTCATTAGAAACAGGCAGCCCGATAAAACAGGAAAAACGAAAAGGATTTGAAGATTCCCTGAACCCGAGAAAATTTATTGCAGACCTGCCGGCTTTAGCTGATAAATGCGGAATAAAAGAAAGCTCTCTTTTAGTTACCACAGACGTAGGACAGCACCAGATGTTTGCAGCCCAGTACTATCCGGTAAAAGAACCACGCACATTTTTAACTTCCGGCAGTCTTGGAACAATGGGTTTTGGTTTGCCGGCAGCCATTGGAGCGGCTTTTGCAAATCCAGACAAAAGAGTTATCTGCATAAGTGGCGACGGTTCAATTTTGATGAACATTCAGGAACTGGCAACACTTGCAGAAAACAACCTTGCCGTAACTGTAATCGTATTTGTAAATCACACTCTTGGAATGGTTTACCAGCAGCAAAAGTTTTTATTTGATAAAAACTATTCGGCAAGCAATTTTGCAGGACAGCCAGACCTTTTACAGATTGCCCGCGGTTTTGGAATAGAAACAGCTGACGCTACAAACGACAGCGAATGGTACAAAAAAGCATTTGATGCAAAAAGAAAGAACAGACCATGCTTTGTAACCGTAAAAGTAGACCCAGAAGAAAACGTTTTACCGTTTGTTCCTGGCGGAAAAGCTAATATCGAAAGCATAAGATAAATGCCCGAACTCTTAAGACAAAAAAACACGTTTAAGACAAAAGTTCGAGACGGAAGATGTTTTGTGAGCAGATAAAACTAGCCCCGGGTGTAGCCCCGAAGTTAACAGAAGAGTAATAACGCACGACTGAGCGTTATTACTCTTCTGTTAATGAGCGCCTAGCGAAGGGCGCAACACGGGACGAGACAGATTATTGTGCTCCTAAAACTTTTCTAAAGTTTCTTTAAGGATTTTTAAGCCTTCGGTAATTTCGTCGTCAGAAATATTTAGCGGCGGAACAATGCGCAGTGTGTTTTTGCCTGCTGTCGAAGTTAAAAGTCCGTTTGCAAGAAGCTGTTTTTCAAGTTCAACTGCACTTTTTGACTCTGCAATGTCAGCACCAATCATAAGACCCTTGCCACGAACAGCAGTAATATTTTTATTGTTCCAGGACAAAATCTCCGAGCGGATATGTTCACCCTTGCGTTTTACGTTTTCGAGAAAACCTTCGCTCAAAAGCTCGCCTAAAACAACGAGGCCTGCCGCACATGCAAGAGGATTTCCGGCAAATGTTGACTGGTGATCTCCTGCCTTAAACACATCGTTTGCCTTGCCCCTGAAAAGGATTCCGCCCATTGGAACGCCACCGGCAACACCTTTGGCAAAACTTACAACATCCGGCTCAAAACCTAAGTCGTCGCTTGCTAGAAGAGTTCCAGTGCGTCCAAAACCAGTCTGAACTTCGTCTGCCATTACAATTGCGCCAGCCTTACGAGCAGCCTTTGCTGCAGCCTGTGCCCATTCTTTGTCAATAAGGTTAACTCCACCTTCGCCCTGAACACATTCAATCATTAAAGCGGCAGTTGTGTCGTCAAAAGCATTTTCTAAAGCAGCAAAGTCGTTTGGTTTTATAGTTTTAAAGCCTTCGACATAAGGAGCAAAACAGGCAGGATGAAATTTTTCCTGTCCGGTAGCCGTTAAAGTTGCAAGAGTGCGTCCGTGGAAAGAAGATTCAAGCGTATAAATTACACGACGTTTTTCGCCACCATTTAAGTAGCCGTATTTGCGTGCAAGCTTAAAAGCAGCCTCGTTTCCTTCTGCGCCTGAGTTTCCAAAGTAGACACCTTCAAATCCGGTTGCCTTTAAAAGTTTTTGTGCAAATTCCAGTCCGACATCGCTCGTAAAATAATTGCAAACGTGAATCTGCCTTTCCGCCTGTTTTTGAATTGCCTTTACGAGTGGTTCAAAATTGTGTCCAAGGCTGTTAACTGCAATTCCTGCAAGAAAATCGATGTATTTTTTTCCGTTTGTGTCGTAGCAGGTCGAACCTTTTCCATAAGCAAAGGTTACATCAAACGAACCGTAATTATTTACAACTGTTTTGCTTCCCATTTTTAATTTTTCCTTATAATTTGGGCGTTCCCCGCTTGCGCGGGTCGGAGAGCTACGGGCTTCGGTGCCCTCGGTGCTACGCACCGGCCTGTGGCCGCCCTCCGCATTCCTAACGCATTTTTTATAAAACTGACGTTTGTCCTAATAAATCATAGTTCCGATACCGCGATCGCTGAACATTTCTATTAACAGGGAATGTGGTACGCGACCGTCGATAATGTGCGTTCTCGGAACTCCGCCGTTACGCGCCATCATACAGCACTCGATTTTTGGAATCATTCCGCCGGCAATCGTTCCATCGTCAATGTATTTTTGTACGTCTTCAATATGTATCCGCTGAATAAGGCTGTCCGGATTATTTACATCTTTTAACACACCCGGAACATTTGTCAGCTGAACAAACTTTTCTGCCTTGAGCGCAATTGCAATCTTTGCAGCTGCGGTGTCGGCATTTATGTTGTAGCGGCTCTGATCTCCGTTTTCGCCAAGGGCAACTGTCGAAACAACAGGAATAAAACCTTCGTCCAAAAGCGACTGCACAATGTGAGGATTTACTTCCGTTACTTCGCCGACAAAGCCCAAATCAGCCTCTCCTTTGTGGATTTTTTTTGCACGCAGGAGACCTGAGTCAACGCCGGAAAGTCCTACTGCCTTGCCTCCTTCCTGCAATAAAAGTCCGCAGATGTCTTTGTTCAGTTTTCCGGTCAAAACCATCTGAACAATTTCCATTGTTTCGGCGTCTGTGTAGCGAAGTCCGTTAATAAACTTTGGTTCAATTCCAACGCGTTCAAGCATGTGGTTAATTTCTGGTCCACCGCCATGAACAAGAACAACCTTTATTCCGATCGTGCTCAAAAGAACAATGTCTTTCATTACGGCAGATTTTAATTCTTCGTTAAGCATGGCGTTTCCGCCGTATTTTACAACAACAGTTTTTCCGACCCAGTGCCTAAAGTAAGGCAATGCCTGGACAAGAACGTCGCTCCAGTGCTCGTTATCTAAACGTGGATTTTCTACAAAATTTTCTTCAGTGCTCATATCTTTCTCCAAATGTTTTTTTCACAGTTAAAAC
>CAVJSA010000009.1:38330-54998 GCA_963651875.1 Lachnospiraceae bacterium
GCCCGGCAATGACACACAGGGCTAAGACAGCCGAGTCAAGTGCCTGGCAATGACAAAAAGTCGTGTCATTCTCGCAGCTTCCTCAATTGTCATTCCCTGGCTTGACCAGGGAATCTCTTCCCTCAATGGATTGCCGGATCAAGTCCGGCAATGACAGACGGCTCTAAGATTGCCGAGTCGAGTGCCCGGCAATGACACACAGGGCTAAGACAGCCGAGTCAAGTGCCTGGCAATGACACACAGAGCTAAGACAGCCGAGGTAAGAGTCCGCAATGACAGTCCCGAACTTTAATCTTTTCTACGTTCGGTAATCTCCGTTGATTTTTACATAATCGTAAGTTAAGTCGCAGCCCCAGGCTGTTCCCTGAGCGTTTCCGTCTTCAAGTTCAACAAGAATTTCTACGGCTTCTTCGCTTAAAATTTTCTTTGCAAGATCTTCGTCAAAATCAAGAGGAACTCCGTGATCAAAAACCTTTACAGAATGTTCTTCGCCACCGTTCTGCTTGCCGTCTTCAAAATAACGCTTTGCGTTTTCGCGGCTAAAGAAAGAAACGCTTGTTTTTTCTGGAGTAAAATTAAATCCGGAATAACCCATTGCGTCGAGAATTCTACCCCAGTTTGCGTCCGCTCCAAAAAAGGCTGCCTTTACCAGGTTTGAACAGATAACCGCTTTTGCAAGTCCCCTCGCATTTTCTACAGTATCAGCCCCGCAAACATTACAGGTTACAAGCCGGCTTGCCCCTTCGCCGTCAGCGGCAATTTTTTTTGCCATCTGAGAATTAAGTGTATTCAAAGCTTCGAGGAAAGTATCAAAGTCTTTGCCTTCGCTGGTAATTTCAGCATTGCCGGCCTTTCCGTTTGCAAGGATCAGCAGTGTGTCGTTTGTAGAAGTGTCTCCGTCAATCGAAACACAGTTATAGGTTCCGGCAACAGATGAGCGCAGTGCTTTTTCGAGCATCTGTGCACTTATTGCACAGTCTGTAGTTACAACGCTGAGCATTGTTCCCATGTTTATGTGGATCATTCCAGAACCTTTTGCCATTGTTCCCATTGTGACAGTTTTTCCGCCAATCTCAGCTTTTAAGGCAACTTCCTTGTACTTTGTGTCGGTTGTCATAATTGCCTGGCGGGCTTCGACATTACCTGTCTTGCTCAAAAGCTCAACACTCTTATCAAGTCCGTTCAGGATTTTTTCGACAGGGAGCTGCTGGCCGATTACTCCGGTTGAACAGACAAGAACATCGTCCTTTGCAATATTGAGTTTTTCTGCAACTGCACAGGCTTCTTTTTCTGCATTTTCGTAGCCTTGTTTTCCGGTGCATGCATTTGCATTTCCGGAATTCATAATTACGGCCTGGGCTTTTCCGTTTTTAATCTGCTCTTTTGTAAATTTTACACATTCAGCCTTTACACGGTTCTGCGTAAAAACACCGGCAGCATTACAAATTGAATCACTGTAAATTAAAGCTGTATCGTAAGTCGTACGGTTTGCCTTGATTTTATTTAAAACACCACTTGCGCTAAAACCTTCGGCTGCGGCAACTCCGCCTTCAACAAAAACAAATCCGCTGTTCATTGTTGTCCCCTGTCAAATTTTTTTCGTTAACTCGTACAAAAGTCAGCATCAAAAAAACTCACTTTTGCATAAATATTCATTGATTATAAAAACTTGCGTATATTTATGCAAGTTAAATTGAATTTTACAGACTTTTCTTTATCAGGGCGAATCCCAATTTTTTCAACATTTTACCCTTTAAAGGAACACGGCCCCCGCCGCTCACCTGTCTTTCTTTGTCCGACTATCTGCATTCACTCCGCCCGTTTCCTCGCTTTTAGTTCTCTTTCTTCCACTAAAGTTTAATTCTTTTTATAATGAGCCTATGACACAACAAGATATAGAAGAATTAACTAAAGAATGTTCAAAATACACAGAACTTTTTGAATCCGCTAAACCAGTTTCTGCAAACGGAACTTTTAACCAGGAAGCCGTAAAGTCAACAATACTAAAAATGATTGACCTGGCATTCAGCGACGAAGCAAAGGCTGCTTCCTTAAAAAACTGGATGGAAAGCCACGAGTTTTTTACAAGCCCGGCAAGTGCAAAATATCATGCAAACGTTCCAGGCGGCTTAGCAGCACATTCGCTCATGGTTACTTACCAGAGTTTTAAGTTTGCCCCTGCCCTTTTTTCTAACTTTGCCCTTACAAAACGAGCAGCCGACTACAACTTTAGCGCCTGCGATATTTTTATTGCAGGCATTGCCCACGATTTTTGCAAGGCAGCCTTTTACGCAACAGAACACCGCAAGACAAAAAACTATCAGGGCAACTGGGTTTACGAACCGTACTACAAAATAAAGCAGGACAGCCGCAATCTTGGCCACGGCAACGAATCTGTTTTAATGCTTTTAGAAACTTTGCCCGAATACCTGCAAAAACGAGCCGTACTCGAAGCAATCAGCCGGCACATGGGTTTTAGCGACTTAAGCCCGAACGAAACATACAATTATTCAAACTTTTTACAAAATCCACTTGTTCTGCTCCTGCAGCTTGCAGACCAGAGTGCAGCGCAATGGTGGGACTGTTAAAAAAATAAAGTTTACCTTTACAGGAGGAAAAAAATGCAGTTAGAACCAAAACAAAGCGTAATTACACCGGAAGGAGTTTTTATAATCGCAACTTATGACAAAAACGGCGTGCCGAACGCAATGAACGCAGCCTGGGGAATCCAGTCGGACTACACCGAAGTAACATTTTTTCTTGCCGAGCACAAGACAACACAAAATTTAAAAGAAACCGGCGCTTTTACAGTTTCCTTCGGAACTCAAGAAACAGTCGTAATTTCAGATTATTTTGGAGTTGAGTCGGGCAACAACGTAAACAAAATCGAAAAAGCAAAAGTCCATGTCCACAAAAGCTCAAATGTAAACGCCCCGATAATCGAAGAATATCCTTTAACGCTTGAGTGCCTTGTAAAAAGCTACGACGACAAAACAGGCGTCCTCGTCGGAACAATCGTAAGTCAGCAGGCAGACGATTCAATTCTGACAGACGGAAAAATCGACCTGGACAAGCTAAAACCGATAATCTACGACTCTTCAATTCACGCATACCGTGCGCTTGGCCCAATTGTAGGACACGCGTTTAAAGACGGCCTTTCGTTAAAGTAATTAAAAAAAAGATTCTCTGGTCAAGCCAGAAAATGACAACAAAAAAAAAGAGGAAACGACACCTTAAAAAGGTTTCTTTTCCTCTTTCAAACTCTTTTTCTTCCAAAAACTACAGAGTTGCGAGTGTGCGCTCGATTCTCTGCAGGCTACGCTCTTTTCCAAGCACGCTGATAGAACCGATAAGCGGCGGAGAAACACGGCTTCCAGTAACTGCCATACGGATTGGCATCATAAAGTCGCCGAGTTTAATTCCAAGCTCTTCTGCCTTTGTCTTTGCAAAGTTTTCTGCGCCTTCGTGGTCAGTTTCAAAAACCTTTGCGACAAATTCTTTTGCAACTTCAAGAACTTCTTTCGTCTTTGCAGCGTCAATTCTCTTTGGAATAATCTGGTCTGCCGGCGGAACTGCTGGCTCTGTAAACATAAAGTGAACCATTTCTGCTGCTTCTGTAAGGAACTTTAAGCGTTCCTGAATAAGCGGCATAAGACCGAGCAGAGTTTTCTTTACGTCTGCGCTTGTCATGTTCATAGATTTATCTACGCAATAAGGCTCGCCGTCTTCTCCAAGAGCAACACCGGAGAATTCAGGGCCAACATTCGGCTTTGGCTGCGGATTTTCCGGATTGATTTCGAGAGTTGCGTCTCCAGTTCCTGTAATGAACGGAAGAGTCCACTTGTAAAGCTCTTCTGTCGAAAGCTGGCGGATATAGTTTGCGTTGTAGAATTCAAGCTTTTTGTAGTCGAATACAGCTGGAGCCTTGTTCAAATGCTCAAGCTTAAAGTTTTCTGCAAGTTCCTTGAGTGTGTAGAATTCTTTTCCTTCCTCGTAAGAGCAGCCCAAAAGCGCAACATAGTTGATTATTGCCTGTGGCAGATAACCGCGAGCGCGGAATTCGTTCAAAGAAGTTGAACCGTGTCTCTTAGAAAGTTTTTTGCCGTCGCTTCCGTTTACCATCGGCAAATGGCAGAATTCAGGATGTTCCCAGCCGAAAGCCTTGTACATCTGAACATGCAGCGGAGTAGAAGGAATCCATTCCTGGGCGCGCATTACATGAGAAATGTGCATTAAATGGTCGTCTACAATGTTTGCAAGGTGGTATGTAGGAAATCCGTCCGACTTTAAGAGAATCGGATCCGGAGAAATGTCTTCGTTCTTCCATACAATGTCGCCTAAAATATGGTCGTTGAATTTTGTCTCGCCTTCCATCGGAACCTTTAAGCGGATTACATGCGGAACACCGCTGGCAAGTTTTTCCTGAACTTCCTGTGCAGTCAAATGGCGGCAGTTTCTGTCGTAGCCTGGAGCCATCTTGTTTTCTGTCTGGATTTTGCGGATGCGCTCAAGACGCTCAGCATCGCAGAAACAGTAATAAGCCTCGCCTTTTTCCAAAAGCTCGTTTGCATATTTTTTGTAAAGCTCAAAACGCTCGCTCTGAACATAAGGACCGTATTCGCCACCTTTTTCGCCGCCTTCGTCCCATTCAATTCCAAGCCATGCCATTGTATCGTAAAGGTTTTTAACGTATTTTTCGTCAAAACGCGTGCGGTCAGTGTCTTCGAGACGGAGAATGAATTTTCCGCCCTTAGAGCGCGCATAAAGATAATTAAAAAGCGCAGTTCTTACACCGCCAATGTGCTGCATTCCTGTCGGAGATGGTGCATAGCGTACGCGAACTTCCTTGATATTTTCCATAAATTAACCTCAAATTAAAAAATTATCCGTTCCATAATAATAAAAAACATAGTTCTGCTCAATCAAATAGCAAATATTTACTGGCTGACAGTTATCCAAAGGATTTTATTTTCTTTAGAAAGATATTTTTCATATGCCTCCCGCACATCTTTTGCAGTTACTGCCTGAACCTGTGCAGAACGTTTTAAGTAAGTTTCCGGCTCACCCGAATATTCAAGCGAAGTAATAATATTTGCTGCAACTCCTGCTGCATTCTGGCTTGAATCAAAAAGCGTTGTTATGTATTTGTTTTTGTATTGTTCAAGTTTCTGTTCAATCTGGCTTTCGTAAGGAAAATGGTCGATTGCCGTATAAATAAGTTCGTGAATGTTTTCAAGGTCACTGATTTTATAGGCACTTATTGCCCCAAGCATTTCTTTTCCGCCTAAAACTCCTGTTCCAATTGAATAAACTGCTCCAGCCTTTTCGCGAACTTCGTCAAAGAAAATATCGTCAAGATACATAAGGCTGATTGCAAAAGGAACATAGTCTTCATCATAGCGCTCAGGGCAGTCAAACACACCGACGCTGTAGGCAGAAGTTCCAGCCTGTTTGTTTTTTAAGAAAAGGTCTTCCCCACTAACGCTGATTTTATTTACAACAGGCGCAGAATATTCACCTTTTGGAATTGAACCAAAAAACTGATCGAGTTTTTCTACAAGTTTTTTCTGTCCGCTCTGATCAAGATTTGCAACAACAACAAATTTAATTCTCGAAGAATCCAGAAGTTTTTTATGACATTCAAGAACATCATTTAACGAAATTGAATTTATCGATTCCTGCGTAATGTTCGCAGAAGCTGAATAAGAAGTCTGGCCAAAAACAGCCTTTTCCATTTCTATACTCAGCTGTCCGCTTGGATCAGAAAGTGTGCGCACAAGAGATTCATTTTCATTAATCATAAACTGCTTAAAATCGCTTTCTGAAAATGCCGGATTTAAAATTGAATCAGAATAAACTGCAAGCACGCTGTCTAAGTCTTTTTCAAGACATTTTATTCCGGCAACACTATAGTCACGTCCGCTTGAACTGTTCATCGAAAACGAAATGTTGTACTGCATGTTTAAAATATCTTCGTAAGAATAGTTTTCGCTTCCGTGGAACATTAAATCCAGGGTAAGTTTTTCAATTCCGCTCTTTGAAGGTTCAATCAAAGGAGTTCCGCCTTCAAAAACAGTTCTTAAAACAAAAATCTGTCCTGTGCCGCTTTTTTTTATAATTACAGGAATTCCGTTTGTTAATTTATAAGTCGAAAAATCTTTTAAGTTTTCTTCATAATAAGCGTCCTTTTCCTGCTTTGGAGAAGATGCACAGCCATTCAAAAAAAATGAGGCAAAGACTAAACACAACGCAAAGGCAAGGACATTTATTTTGTTTAATTTATTCAATTTACAATTTATTTTTTTCATTTTTCTTCTCCAGAATTCCACCAGCGCGCATTTTGAGCATTCAATTCCTGCCAGCCGTCTTTTCTAAATTCTTCTTTTTTTTCTTCATAATATTCAGGATTTACAAAAACGACTGCAACTCCGCTTTTATTTTTTATGTATTTTTCCACAAAATCAGTAATCTGCCTGCGGCCAACTTTTAAAATATTCTTTTCGTATTCAAGAGAATAATCAGCTCCGCACGAAGCCCATTCACCAGAAAGTGAACTCAAAAATCCGCCGGCTGTTTCCATCGAGTAAACCCGGGAATCTTCAAGCCTTGTTTTTACATTTTTAATGTCTTCGACGTCAAAACCAGTTCCGCTTTTTAACATATTACTTGTGGCGTCTGTATTCCAGTAATTAAGGATTTTTTCTGCCCTTTGTGTTACAGACAGTTTTTCGTCATTTAAAAAGGCACAGGAAAAACTTATCATTCCACTTGCCCGCATTGTTGCATAAGAACCGCCAATATAGTCTGCGTCTGGAATATTGAATTCTTTATTTGAAACAGACTCGGCAACAAAACTCCCCGAAGGATTTGCCAGAAGATACGACCAGACATCGGCCGCATAAGTGTCGTTAACGTCTGCCTGTCCGTCAGGCCCGCGCAAGTAAAACACAAGCTGGCTCATATTTTTTGAACATCTGCTGTCCGGAAACACTAATTTTTGAGTTGTCGTAAAAGGCTCTTTTGAAGGTGCTAAAATATTTTCGCTTTTTATTGCGTCCGGTCCATTCTGCCAGTCGCCGTAAATTTCTTTTACGAGAGAATAAACTTCGTCTGCCTTTACAGCTCCTCCAACAAAAAGAGCTGTATTCTGCGGAACATAATATTCTTTTTGAATTTTGCACAATTGTTCTTTTGTCGCATTTTTTATAATTTGAGGAGAACCGGAAGTGTCGAGCTTCCATGGAGAATCAGGAAAAAGTGTCTTAAAAACTCCGGCACCAAAAATTCTTCCAGGCTCGCTCATTCCGCCTTCAATTTCTGACAAAACTACAGATTTTTCGTTTTCCAGTTCCTGTTCGTCAATTAAAGGAGTTCTGATTGCATAAGACCAGTATTCAAGGCCGTCGCGGACAAGTTTTGAAGGAATCGTAAAAAAATAATTTACGCGATCAATGGAAGTTGTGCCGTTCCAGTCGCTTACGCCCATTTTGTTTAAGGCAGCATAGGCTTCTTTTTGATTTGCGTATTTTGAATTTCCCTTAAACATCATGTGTTCGTATAAATGGAAAAGTCCGGCATTTTCTTTTGTCTGGGTAACAGCACCAGCCCGCACGGCAATTTCTATGTAAACCAGAGGAGCAGAATCATTTTCCATTACAAAAAGTTCAAGACCGTTTTCGAGGGTATAACGGTACAGTCCTTCAATCTTTGTTTTTTCTGCCTGCAAAGATGTAAGAAGAACAAAAATCAACAAAAAAGGAAAAATCTTCCTTAAAACTTTACGCATAAAATATCCTTTTGTTTTTTAAGGCGAATTTTATTCACCAGTAATAATACAACAACGCAATCTTTTTGCAGATACAAAACACAGGGATTTTAGCGTCAGCTGTTTTTATTCGCTTTAGTTTGAACTGGTAACAGCCTTAAAATAAGTTTTACAGGTTTCCAGAGAAGTTTCATCAACAGTTTCAGGAGTTACATCAACAAGTTCGTAAGCACAAGCACTGGCATTTTCCAGAACAAAAGAGGTTACACATGGAGTATCCCCCTTACTGATATCACTCAAAACACATTCAAAAAGTGCAGAAGGCGCATTAGTTGAATCGTCTGTCAACAGGTAGGCTTCGTAATTGTCTTCATAATCTTCCTGTGAACTTCCTTTTATTGCCTTAATGGTTATTTCTGCGTTTAAAAGGGAAGATTCGTCGTCACTTGCAACAAGTTTTGCTCCATTTTTAAAAGTAAGAGAAAAAGGAGATCCAGAAGTTGCTGTAAGGGTATTTACGTTAAAAGTAGAAGAACTGTCTCCGGCTGTTAATACGATTGAATAATTTATGTCGCAGCTTAAGGATTGCGTGCTGTCCGAACTGTCCGAAGGCACATTTATTATCGTAAGTGAACTTTTTTCTGTCTGGGAGTCTCCGTAAAGTCCAAAGACAAAAGATTTATTGCTTTGTTCAATCGCATTTACTAAGGTTGAATACGTGTCTGCATCAATTTCTGGAATTTCGCCTGCCATATAAATGTTTACAGTGGATTCCTCGAGCTTGTCGTTTTTTATATTTTGGGCAATTAAAGCTAAAAGCGATTTTAAATATTTTTTAGAAGCTACGCTCAAACCGTTTTTATTTGCCGCGGAAGAAGAATTTGTTGCATAGTATTTTTTTTCAGTTTCAATGCTCAGCTTTATTACTTCGGAATTTTTTGTCTGTATGCCGTCAACAACTTCCACAGTTCTGTATTGTTCTGGAATGCTCACCTTAAAACCACTTTCTGTCGAAGAAGAATTATAAGAAAGCGTAATTGTGTAATATCCGGAAGGAATTCCTTTTTTTGTAAGAGTAAAAGTGCCGTCAGTTGCAGAATAAATAAATTCGCCAGTTGAATCGCTTGAGTCTGTTGAATCCGTAGAACTGTCCGAAACTTCAAACTCGTAACTTCTTGAACTAAAAACACTCGTAAGGGTAAGTTTTATTTTTGAATAATAATTTGAAAGGTAAGAAGCAGAATCAGTAAAAGTTAAAGCAAGAGAACCTGTTCCACTTTCACTTTTTTTTAATCCTACAGGAAGAGTTACAGAATTTAAGCTAGAGCCAACTTCTAATTCAGAAAGACTTCCGTAAAAAGTGCCAGTCTCAGAATCTTTAGTAAAACTGCCTTCAAGTTCAATTTTATAAGTTGCTTCTGGAATACGCGAAAGCGTTAATGTTGAACCTGAAAGGCCTGCATAAGATTCACTACCCGTAGCAGTAGAATCTGTCGAAAGCGTAAAAGTATTTGAAGAATCATTTACATCAGTAAAATAAATTTTCCATACGCTTACTAAAGAAAGATCAAAAGAAGGACAAATAGAGCGAGAAAGCAAATCTGCGTCCGGATTTTTGTCATAAAGTTGAATTGTAAAATCTAAGTTTTCTGAGTCAACAGAGTGTTCTTTGTCTGTAATGTTTGTACAGGCAGAACATAAAGATAAAACGGCACAAATAAAAAATATGCTTAAAGAAAGTTTATGATTCATACAAAACTCCAATAAAAAACTGTCTTTCCACAAAAAAGCTCAATCAAGCAAAAACTATTGAAGTGCACGCTGAAAATTATAACAAAATTAGATTTCCGTATAAATAAAAACCGTGTTATCCTTAGTTTATGGCATTGATTTCTAAAAAACTGGACTTTTTTTTACATGACCATTTCGTCTTCTGCGGAAACAACATAATTCTGCAGGGCAAAAACCTTCCGGACGAAACTGTACTTAATAAATGTTTTGAATTAAATGTTGCAAGCGACTGGTTCAACGATGAAGAATACGATTTTTCTGCAATTGAATTAGAAAAAGACTGCCCGACTCCGGCTTCCTGCACAGAAATTCCTTTAAGAGAATATTTTTATCTTGCAAAAGACAATCCGCGCACTGTAACAAAGGCGGCAAGAGCAAAAGGACTTTTAAACTTCCGTAAAAATAAAAGATTCTGTTCGTGCTGTGGTTTTCCACTGGAAGACGATCCGTATTTTGTTGCACGCAGATGCACAAACTGCGACACTCAGTATTTTCCACAAATTGAACCGGCAGTAATAATTCTCGTGCACAAAGGAGACAAAATTCTCTTAGCCGAACACAAAAACCGCACAAAAGGACTTTTTACCTGCATTGCAGGCTTTGTCGAAACCGGCGAAACAATAGAACAGACTGTTGAACGCGAAGTTTTTGAAGAAACCGGCTTAAAAGTAAAAAACATCCGCTATGCCGGAAGCCAGGCATGGCCATATCCAGACCAGCTTATGCTTGCTTTTTGCTGCGACTGGGAAAGCGGCGAAATAAAGATCCAGGAAGACGAACTTGCACGCGCAGAGTGGTTTTCTTTAGATAAGCTTCCAAAAATTCCGGGACCTGGTTCAGTTGCCTATAACCTTATAACCGGCAGATTTGAACAAAAAAGCAGATAATTATAGAATAAAAAACATTACAAAATCTTTTTATTGAGGAAGAAAATGGCACAATTTGATATTGGTGAAGAAATTGAAACTACAGTTGTTCAGATTTCAAATGACACAGTTTTTATTGATTTAGGCTTAAAAAGCGAAGGCTTTGTTGACAAGGCTGAATTTATCGACGAAAACGGAAAATGCACAATAAACGAAGGCGACAAAATTAAGGTTTATTTTGTAAGTTCAAACCGCGACGAACTGCATTTTACGACAAAACTCAAGGGCGAAAACGCCGGATTAGAAGTTCTTGAAAATGCCTTTAAATCAGGTCTACCTGTAGAAGGCCACGTAGAAAAAGAAATAAAGGGCGGATTTGAAGTAAAAGTCGGAACAACCCGCGCATTTTGTCCATACAGCCAGATGGGCTATAAAAACCGCCTTGAGCCGGCAGAATACATTGGCAGAAACCTTACTTTTGTAATTACAGAATACAAAAATGACGGCAAAAACATTATTGTTTCTAACCGCAGATTTGAAGAACAAAAAGAAAACGACAAGGTTAATTCACTTTCGACAAAACTTACAGAAGGAAGCATTGTAAAAGGAAGTGTAAAATCCATTCAGTCTTATGGTGCATTTATTGACATTGACGGATTCCAGGCTTTATTGCCAGTAAGCGAAATAAGCCACCAGAGAGTAAGCAATGTTGAAGACGTTTTAAGTGTCGGCCAGGAACTTGAATTAAAAGTTATAAAAACAGACTGGAACACAGCCCACCCGGACCGCTCAAAGGTAAGTTTGAGCTTAAAGGCTTTGGAAAAAGATCCCTGGGAAAGCGTTACAGAAAACTTAAAGCCAGGTCAGAAAATTGACGGAAAAATCGCGCGTATTGCAGGATTTGGGCTTTTTGTAAACCTTTTGCCGGGAATCGACGGACTTGTGCACATTAGCGAACTCGACAATATAAGCACTTCTACAAATTTGAGCAAAAAATATTCAATCGGGCAGGAATTTGCAGTTGTCGTACAGAAAATTGATTCTGCAAACAAAAGAATTTCTCTTACGCCTGCCAGTTCAGTTGAACAGGACAAAGAAACTCAAACTTATATGTCTTCTCAGGACGATGACGACGGCGACACTTACAACCCGTTTGCAGCCCTGCTCAAAAAGTAAAAGCCTTGTTTGCGCCATTTGACGAAACTCTGGCTTTAGACGTTTTAGGTTCTATTGTAGACGCACTAAAAAACAAAACTCTCAGTTTAGTGCGCCAGGCCCGCCCTTCTGACCAGCGAGACACTTCGCTTGTTATGTTGGGCGTTCTTGTCTGCAGGGATAAAGCCGGCAATCTTAAAAATTTAATTACTCTTTCTGGAATAAGCTGTTTTTTAAAAGGTGAACTTTGCGGAACCTTTGTTGAACCACTCGTCTCGCAAAACGACATTTTACAGGCTTTAGAAAAAAACGATCTTTTGATTCATCAGTTGACGGACGAAATTTTAAGGCTAGAAGCAGAAAAAAACACAACAGAAAAAATAAGGGAACTAAAAAGACAGCGCACAGAGCTCTGCGACGAATCTTTACTGAATGTTTTTAAAAAGTATTTTTTTTGTTGTGCCGACGGCAAAAAGCGCTCGCTTTTAGAAATTTTAGATTACGAAAAAACTAAAAAACTGCCTCCTACAGGAACAGGCGACTGCTGTGCCCCGAAACTTTTAAGCTATGCTTTTGAAAATGCCCTTACGCCTTTGAGCATGGCAGAAACAAAAATTCATTTTGAAGTAAATGAAAGTTCAAGCGTTAGCGATTGTAGTGGCGCCGCAAGGCGATGTTTTATGGCAGACGCAATGCGGCTGACAGAAAACATTGAAGCGCTTAATGCGCGTAACCACGAAAAGCGCGACGGCACGGAGTGCCGGAACGCCCAAACTACAAAATTAAAACTTTATCCTCCCTGCGATGCCAGATGTTCACTGATTTTGCCTCAGATTCTTGGGCTAAAAATTATTTACAGGGACAGCGACATTATTGTTGTAAATAAGCAGAGTGGACTTTTGAGCGTGCCAGGCCGGGGACCAGAAAAACAGGATTGCGTTGTAAATCGTGTAAAGAGGCTTTTTCCGGATTGCATTGAACAGCCGTCGGTGCACAGACTTGATATGGAAACAAGCGGACTTTTAGTTTTAGCCTTTACAAAAGAAGCTCACAGAGAATTAAACCGCCAGTTTGAACAAAAGGAAGTCTTTAAAAAATATGTTGCCCTAGTTGACGGAATTCTTGCAAAAAAAGGAATTGAGCCAGAAGGAACGATGGAACTTTTTTTCAGGGTGGACATAGAAAACCGCCCCCACCAGATCTGGGACGAAGTTTACGGAAAAAATGCAGTTACCCAATGGCAGATAAAAAATGTTGAATACTACACTGCCCCGGACAAAAGTAAAAAAGCCGTAACCCGCGTTATTTTTATTCCGCATACGGGAAGAACTCACCAGTTGCGCCTGGCGGCAAGCGACGTTCACGGGTTTGGTGTGCCAATCGTTGGCGACAGCCTTTACGGTAAATGCGAAAAAGGAGAAAGGCTTTTACTGCATGCTTTTGAACTTGAGTTTACTCATCCGCGCACAAAACAAAGAATGCATTTTGTCTGCCCGCCTGAGTTTTAGAAAGTTTTTACTCAAGAGTTTTTAGATTTTTACAGACAGTTTCGTACTGCTTTTTTATTTCGTTGAACAAAGGCTCTTCGCGGTCGGTTGAACCTTTGCGGAAAAGTTCTGTAAGTTCGATTACAGGCTTAGTAAGGCAATCCAGTCCAAGGTTAAGGCAGACACCTTTTAGTGTATGGCACGCCTTAAATTTTTCCTGAACGTCCTGAAAAGGAGAATTGATTTTCTGTTCAAGGGCAGAAAAACTTTTATCGTCTAAAAATTTTAACAGGAATTTTTTTATGAGGGATTCTGCTCCAAATCGCTCAAGAACATCTTCGTAATTTCCGCCAACGCTTTGGTAAAACTCTTTTACATTCATTTTGCTTCTCCTTTTCCTGCTTTTCTTTATAACTCTCCGGCAAACTTGTCCCACAATGTCATTGTCGGGCTTGCCCCCGGCAACCTTGTCCCTCCATGTCATTGTCGGGCTTGACCCGACAATCTATTGTAAAAAGAGATTCCCCGGTCAAGCGGGGGAATGACACATAAGTCAGACATGTCATTGCCGGACTTGTCCCGATAATCTTGTCTTTACCTGTCATTGTCGGGCGTGTCCCGACAATCTATTGTCAAGGAGATTCCCCGGTCAAGCCGGGGAATGACACATAAGTCACCGGGCGTGCCCCGCCATTCGGGTTAGTTAAAACTTTCTACGCCGTCGAGATCCAGGGTTGCAAAAAGGTCGTTAATTGTTTCGCGCCGGCGAATCTCTTTTACACTTCCGTCTGTGCGCAAAAGAAGTTCACCACATCTTAATTTGCCGTTGTAATTAAAGCCCATTGCCCTTCCGTGTGCTCCGGCGTCGTGAATTATTACAAGGTCGCCAGGCTTAATTTCCGGGAGCGGGCGCTGAACTGCAAATTTGTCGCAGTTTTCGCACAATGAACCTACAACGTCGTAAACGTGGTCTTTTGGTGCATTTTCCTTGCCGCTTACAGTAACTTCGTGGTAAGAACCGTACATTCCCGGGCGCATTAAGTCTGCCATGCACGAGTCAAGACCAATGTACTCGCGGTAAATGTGTTTTTCGTGGATTGCAGTTGCAACAAGGTATCCATAAGGGCCTGTAATCGGGCGGCCACATTCCCAGTAAATGCCGAGCGGGTCAAGGCCTGCAGGAACAATCGTTTTATCGTATTCTGCGCGGATTCCCTTTGCAACAACATCATAATCAACAGCAGTCTGGTCAGGCTTATACGGAATTCCAAGTCCGCCGCCTAAATCAACAAATTCAATACAAACGCCAGTCTTTTCTTTTACTTCTACAGCAAGTTCAAAAACGAGTTTTGCTGTATCAACAAAAAAGTCCGGATTAAGTTCGTTTGAAGCAACCATTGTATGCAGACCAAAATGCTTTACGCCCTTTTCCTTACAAACCCTGTAAGCTTCAATCATCTGCTCGCGGGTAAGTCCGTACTTTGCTTCTTCCGGTTTTCCGATAATTGAATTGCAGCCATGCTTTGCAGGACCTGGATTATAGCGGAAGCACAAAGTTTCCGGCAGTTTTCCTAAAGTTTTTTCAAGAAATTCAATATGAGTAAAATCGTCTAAGTTGATTATATTTCCGTTTGCGTAAGCATATTTAAACTCAGCTGCTGGAGTTTCGTTAGAAGTAAAAATTACTTTGTCTGTCTTAATTCCAGAAATTTCGCAGAGCATAAGTTCCGGCAAACTTGAACAGTCGCCGCCGCAACCTTCCTCCGCAAGAATTTTTAAAATATACGGATTAGGACAGGCTTTAACTGCAAAATGTTCACGGAATTTCGGAAAAATCGAAAATGCCTTTGTAAACTTACGCATATTTTCACGGATTGCTTTTTCATCATAAAGATAAAAAGGTGTCGGAAAAGTCTGTGTAAGTTTTTTTAATTGTTCATTATTCAGTGGGAATTTTTTTTCCATTTTTGTCCATCCTTATATTTTTCTTTAAGCTTTTAACCGAGCCTTAGTCTTCAAAAAATCCCTTTGCCTTTAAAAGCTCTGCGTTCAAAATTCCGCCGAGGGCAGCACCACGCTTTGTGTTGTGGCTCAGGGCAACAAATTTAACGTCAAAAACGCTGCACTTTCTTAAGCGGCCGATTACGCACGCCATTCCTTTTTCTGTGTCGCGGTCGCGGCGAGGCTGAGGGCGATTTTCTTCTTCGCGGTAAACGATTGGATTTTCAGGCGCAGAAGGAAGCTTTAATTCCTGAGGCAGAGACTTAAAGTCAGCCCACACTTTTAAAATCTGCTCAATAGAAGGCTTTTTGTCTTCAGGCAGGTCAAATTCAAGGTTTACAACAGCAGTGTGTCCGTCAATTACAGGCACGCGGGTGCAGGTCGCAGAAACAACAGGCTGAGAAGCGTTTTCGATTTTTCCGTCCTTTACTTTTCCTAAAATCTTTAAGCATTCTTTTTCTGTCTTTTCTTCTTCGCCGCCAATGTACGGCACAATGTTGTCAATCATGTCAAAAGAAGAAACGCCCGGATATCCGGCACCAGAAACAGCCTGCAAAGTTGTTACTGTCATTCTTTTAATCGGGTAGCCTGCCTGCTGCAATGCAAAAATCGGAATCATATAAGTCTGCAAAGAACAGTTTGGTTTTACGGCAATAAAGCCTTTGTCCCAGCCATGATGCTTTTTCTGTTCTGCAATAACATCGAGATGCGAATAGTTTATTTCTGGGATCAGCATTGGAACATCTTCTGTCCAGCGGTTTGCAGACGCATTGGAAACTACAGGAATTCCTTCTGCCGCATACGCTGCTTCCAAAGCCTTGATTTCGTCTTTTCCCATTTCAAGCGCAGAAAAAACAAAACGGCATTTTCCGAGAGCCAGTTTCGGGTCGTTTGCATCCTGAACAGTAAGATTTTTTACATCGTCAGGAATGTCAGCTCCAATAAGCCAGCGGTTTTTTACAGCCTCTGTGTAAAGCTTTCCAGCCGAACGAGGACTAGCAGCAACATAAGTTACCTTAAACCATGGGTGATTTTCCAAGAGCTTAATATATCTCTGACCAACCATTCCAGTTGCACCTAAAACACCAACATTTATTCTTTCAGACATTTGTTTCTCCTTTATTATAAACTTTGCATTTCTTTATTTTTATGGGCGCATGCGGCTGTCTAACAGGTATTTTTCTGTCATTATCTCACCTTGACCCGACAATCTCATATATTAAAGATTCCCGCATCAAGTGCGGGAATGACATTTTTTACTTTTTAGACAGCCCCACCGGGCTTTCCGGGGTTCCGCGTCTTACGCGCTACATTCGTCTGACATCATGTCTGACAACACTCTGTGTGTGCCATCCGTGGCACGGATAACAGACAGACAAGCATTTTTGTCAGTTACAAAAAATGTCAGCCGAACGCCTCCGGCGCCCCTACAATTCCGTGCGCATATTGCGCAAGCAAGGCCGTGCGCATATTGCGCACACGTAAATAACGAGTTTACGAAAGTAAACTCGCAGCGTAGCAGTCGTCAGACTGATACGCAAGCATCCCTTGCGCAAGCAAGGCCGTGCGCATATTGCGCACACGTAAATAACGAGTTTACGAA
>CAVJSA010000010.1:0-11923 GCA_963651875.1 Lachnospiraceae bacterium
AAAAAAATGCATTCAGCCATCTACAAAATTTGAGACAAATAATAATTTTTAATTGAAAATTTAAAAGAATACAGTTTTTCCATTGCAACCAGAGCATTGCACTCCGGCGAAAAAACTATTTTATAGACGAAAATCTTTTTTTGTCGACGCCGTAACGACTGACAAAGTGGAAAGTTCTAATGTATGAATAATTATAATAATTTGCACAAAAAAATGCAATTTTTTCAAAACTGTTAAAAAAAAACGCTTATTAACGTAAAAAAAATCTTATGCTATATTTTAACGATATTAAAATTAAGATTTTTGCCGACAACGCAAGTAGCGTTCCTGGCAAAAACCAAGCGTAAAACACAACCGTGAACATTCTTTTTTATTCAACTTCTTCAGGCATTTTTGACTCACAGACAGCAGTAACCAAAAGTTTTCCTTCCTGTGCTTTTGAATTTGAACAGCTCGCCCAAAACTACCCGGAACACTCCTTTATAATCGCAACACAACTGCCCGGAATGTTTCTTGTAGACACTATCGACCAGAGTATTTTTCCAAAAGCAAAAAATATCCGTTACGAACTTATCTCTTTTGACGAAGAATCTAAAATTGCAGACTTTTTAACTTCTTTAAAACCCGACCTTGCAATAGCTTCAACCTTTTACGTAACACCATTTGACTGGCTGACTGCAAAAGATGCCCTCGTTGCAAAATATTTAAGGCAAAACGGAATAAAAACGCTCTGCCACAACTTAAATACAGCCCTCGCCTGCTTTGACAAATGGCACACCCACACAACACTCGAACAACTTGGAATAAACGTACCAAAAGCAATTTACATAAACCATTCACTTTTTATAAATGCCGGCAACCGAAAAACCGTAAAAAGCAACGTTTATAAAACTGCCCTGCTAGAACAAATAAAAGAATTAAATTTTCCTCTCGTAATAAAAGACACAACAGGATTAAGCAGCTACGGAATGGACGTTCTCGAAAATTTTGCCCAGGTTAACGACTGGCTAAAATCAAAAAAGTTTACTTCGGACAGAATAATAGAAGAATTTATCCAGGGCGAACAGTTTGGCGCCGAACTAGAATCCATTTACAATTCTGAGACCGACTCTTTTACATATAAAATTCTTCCGCCATTTATTTTCAGCGTAAATAAATACGGAATCACCTCTCCAAAGCAAAGCATAAAAGCAGGTCCGGTTACAGCGGCGCACTATAACCTGCCACAATTAAATTCAATGCTTTTAAAAATTGCACAAAAACTAAATTTTCAGGGGCTTGCCCAGTTTGACCTTGTTTTTAACGACACAAAATGGTTTGTTATCGAAATAAATCCGCGTCTTTCAGGTTTAACCCATTCCTGCAACGCTTTAAAAAATATTTTTATGGGCGAACGCCTTTTTTCTCTTTCTGGTCTTTCTAAAAACAGGGAAGAAACTCAAAATTTTGTCTTAAACATTAAGTTTTCTCTTTTACAGGATGACGAATTTTCTGCGCTTTCAAAATTGCCTTACATAAAACACATTTATCAGGTCGAAAATAAAAAGGCACAGCAGTTGCGCGAGCGTGGTTACTGCGAAGTTATTCTTTTTGCAAAAACAAAGCCTAAACTACAAGAAGCTCTCGACGATTTATACAAAAACTTTGCCCAAAAAACAGAAGAATCGTTTTATAAAAAAGCAAAGGAATTATTAAATAAACTTTAACTTTTGGGCGCATTTTGCCTGCGGCAAAACCGGGCTTTTCGTGGTTCCGCGTCTTGCGCGCTCCATTGTGCTGACGTCCTGTCAGGCAAAAAATGCTACGCATTTCTTGCGGTCTCCAGTCTTTTCGTGCCGTCCATGGCACAGTCAACCGACAAAAATATATTTTCACAGTACAAAACAATGTCAGCACAACGCCTTCGGCGCCACTACAATCCCTTGCGCTCGTCTTCTGCACAGTCCACAGATCCAAAATCGCAGACCGCATCAAGAATATTTGCATGCTCTAAAAGTTCAAGATTCTTTTTTACTTTTTTAAAGATTTTTATTTCGCCGTAACCGTTTCCGCCACCTAAAACTTTTAACAGTTTTTTTCCGCCTTCTGGCAGTTCGTAGTCGCGTACAAGCATTTGAGAAGTTCTTGCAAAAATATCAATGTCGATTACGATTTTTTTTCTGTGTATGCTGACAGACCAGTGCAGTTTTTCACCTTCGGAATCTGCAGGCATCTGCGTACAACTGTGAATTTCTGTATAACTGTTAAAAACAGAGTTTCCGGCAAAAACAAATCTTTTGCCTTCGATTTCTACAAAAATGCTTAAACGCTTGTCAAATTCACCTTCAACACAAAAAGCAGACTTTGCAAGAGTTTTTCCCGAAATTGAACTTGTAATATTCGACGACGACAAATGAAAATACGGATTTAACGGTTCACTTCCCCAGGATTTATCAACATATCCGCACGAACTTCTAGGAACAACTGTGTATTCAACATCGTCAAGTTCAACACTTCCGGCAAAAACCGTCTTTACTCCCAGCGGAACAAACACAGTTTTTTTTGTATTACACAAAACCGGACTTTCGATATTTTTTTCAAAATGCAGGTTCCATTTTATTTTACCAGTCGAACAAAGAAGTTCCGGTTTTTTACGCAATTCTTCATCAGAAACTTCAATCTGACCACAAATTAAATCGCAGCCAAAACTACAGTTTTCTATCTTAAAAATCTGTTCACTTTTTACAAAAGAAAGGTTTCCGCTAGCCCTAAAACTGTTAATCTGTTTTCCGTCTGTACCAAAAACTCCAGCCTTTACAAGTGCATAACTTGGAATAAAAGAAACCTCTTCCGCTGCGCTCTCGGCTGCAAGAGTTCCTGCAAGTGCATACTGCAATTGCGCATTAGAAAGTTTTAACTGCGATTTTTGGGCAATTACCGGCTCTTTAGGAGACAACAGCGGATTAACATAGTAAAGTTCAATAAAAAAAGTTTTTTGATTTCCTGTTGCTCTGTCAATTCCTGTAAAAACATAACGCCAGCGCTCAAAACCATTACGGCGCAATTTTCCCTTCAGCAAGTAATTATCGAAACGCTTATTCTTTTTTGATAAATCCATTAAAAACACCCATACATTGCAAAAACTTTAAACTTTTTTCCTTTTTTAAATTTCGGCACTGCAATAAAAGTGTTTTAGTGTTATTTAAAAATTTTGTTCAGGGTTTTGTCAAAATCTTCTTTTTCCTGAGGAAAGTTATCGTCAAGATATTCAAAACATTCAACCGCAGCTTTCTGAACATGCTCATACCAGATTTTATAAAGTTCAGGTTCAAAATTATCACTTGGATACGGAGCTCCCTGAATATCAGAAACCAACTGGCGCATCATTTTTATACATGTTTCAAACTTTTTATTCATTTTTGTTTCCTCCCCAAAATCAAACTTTATAAAATAAAAACGTGCACACTCTGCTTTTTATTAAACGCAAAATACGCACACATTTATTATAAAGGCAAAACTGTTTTTTCTCCATTTAAAGCTTCGTTATCGCAGCCAATTATAACACTATATTTTTCTGCACAAGAAAACTCATACAGTTTTTTAAAACTCAGTTTTAATTCTTCACTTGTGCACCGCAAAAGTTCAAGAATTTTATTTTCCCTGTCTCGCTCATCAATTGCGTAAAGCGTGCGGATAAGTGCAATATTTCCGCGAGAGCGAGGTGTTTTTGGTGTTACAAAATGAGAATACGTTCCCATTACAGCTTTTTCTACTTCTTCCTGGCTAAAATTCTTTTCGCTGGCTTCTTTTAAGCATTCTTCAAAAACCGCATTTGTTTTTTGTGGAGCTGGATCTCTGTAAGAAGCAAAAATCAAATTCCCCGTTGTAGAATCCAAATCACAAAAAGCTCCGTATGCACCACCAATCGTGCGCACTTTTTCCCACAAAAGAATATTAGAAAGCCAGTGACAGCAGATTTCCATTATGGCATTTCCTTTTTGTGCATAAGGAATTGTCTTAAAACTTTCGCAGGCAAAGCCAACCTGCCCTGGAATTATTATATTTTCTTCCTTTGCAAAAGGATTTTCTTTTGGAAGAGCCGTCTGTTCAATAAAATCCTTTTTATTTACAGGTTGTGCATCTTTTAATGCCTTTAAACCAATGTTTTTTGCAAATTGACTAAAGGCATTCATATTTTTATTCAGCACTTCTTCTTCTGCAATAATGTGAATAAATCCACCGCCGTTTTTTATCTGTGCAAAAATGCGGTTAAATGCTTTTGAATTTTCTTTTTGAGATTTTTCAGACAGGTCGTGGAGAATATAAAGCTGGCTGATTCCATTTAAAAGTTCATCAACAGCGGCAACCTTAGAAGTTTGCCTTAACGAGCGCAACATTGCATATTGATGTCCCGCCGGCAAAATGCTTGAATCAAAATCGTTTCGGCTTTCTACAGCAATATCCTTTAAACGTTTTAAGTCATTAAAAGTAACAAGATTTATATTATCCTGCAAAAGCTCTAAGCCTTTTTCTAAATGTTCATCCAAAACCTTTAAACGGAATACAATCCAGTCTCTGCCGGTAAAATTATTTTGTGCAATAAAGCTCTCGTTGTTTTTTGTATATGGCATTTCGTTTGTAAGAACCGAGCAGGTAATTCCACCAGTATAAAGGGCACACTCACTTGCCGCTTCGCTCCAGTTTAATTTTCCCCAGCCACAATCACAGACTGTATCAGCAAACAGCGAAAGATATTTGTAATCTTCTGCTCCCAAAACATCTGCAGGAAATCCTACAGAAAAATATGTAATTCCGTTTGTGTTTTCGCTACTCAGAAAACAGTCAACCAGGCTTTGTTCCGCACCTTCGATTTTAGTCTTTTGTAAAGAATAATTATCCGAAACACGCTTTCCTTCTATTATAAAATCCTTTGGGTGCAAATGAGGCAGGCAAGAAGCGTCATCTTTTGCAGACTGAAAAGCATGCAACTTTTGTGTCTGTTCAACTAAAGCTTCTTTTGTAGTCTGCGCCATAAGTTCTTTTATAAGTTTTTTTTCTGCGCGGTTGCGTTCAAGCGTAAACTTTTTTGAAGGCTGAATTTCTGCAACAACATAATTCTTGTTTTGTAAAAAGAATTTTTCTATTAACTTTTCTAAATAATGAGGATCGCTTTCTATTTTCTGTCTTACCTGCTCAAGAACACTTCTTAAGTTAAAAGATTCTTCAATATTGCGGCCATAAAGCCAGGCATTTATCGGCTGCAACATAAGTTTTGTAGCATAAGGTCCGTGGCTTCGTTTTATTTCTCTGTGCAAAAACTCAAGGCTCATCAAAGTTGAATCAATATCGCTTTTTTCAATTCCTTCTTCTGCAATTCTCTTTAATACAGAAAAAACTAATTCTTCAACTTTTTTTGAATTTCCTTTTTTAACTCCGCGAAGTCCAACTGTAAAAATCGTATTAAATAAACCTTCAAGTCCGATTCCAGGAGCTGTGTCTTCTCCAAGTTCACTTTCAGTAAGAGCCTTTTGCAAAGGAGAACCGTCGTGGTTTAACAAAACATTGGTTAAAAAGATTTTTTCCGTCCGTTCAAAAGCGTTTGTATCCTGCCCCAAATTCCACGTTAAATAAACTACAGGCTTTTTTTCGTTTGTGTCGCCACAAGGTCCGTCTGCATTTATGAAAAGAGGTTCAGCCAAATCATCATTTTTTACATATTCAAGATGAGTTTTTAAAATATTATTTTTTACTTCCGGCGTCCAGGTAAATTCACTATTGCGTTCTTCTAAACGATCTAAAAAATTCTCCTGCAAAAAATCAAGCTGCTTACAAGTTTCGATATTTCCGTACAAAAATACAAAACAGTTTTCCGGTCTGTACCATTTTCTATGAAATTCCAGATATTCTTTATAAGTAATAGAAGGAATTTCTAAAGGATCTCCTCCGGAATCTTTTTCGTAAATTGAATTTTGTAAAAGTGCACGCAGAGGAACGTCCATTGCAACGCTTTCAAATGAAGAATAAACGCCCTTCATTTCGTTGTAGACAACTCCCTGAATCGAAGGCGTTCCATCTTCGTCAAGTTCTAAGCGATGAGCTTCCTGATTAAAAATTTCTTCCGAAAGTTTTGGAAAAAACACAGCGTCGCCGTAAACATTCATTAAATTAAAATAATCAGCTTCGATTGTTGAACTTGCCGGATAAACAGTTTTATCTGCAAAGGTGGCAGCATTTAAATATGTTTTTACGCTCTGATTAGAAAGCTGTGTAAAAGGATCTTTTAAGGGATAACGCTCGGAACCGCACAAAACAGAGTGTTCCATAATGTGAGCCGCCCCGTTTCCTTTTTTGTTTGGAGTTCTAAAAGTAAATGAAAAAAGATTTTCTGTTTCGTCATTAAAAAGATGAAGAACTTCGAGCCCCGTTTTTTTATGGCGCAGATAAATTGCAGTTGAGTGATAATCTTTTAGTTCAAAAACATTTAAAACGCAAAAACCTTTATAATCGCTTCCTTTTATAAAAATACTTGAATCAAACATAAACTTCGTCATCCCTGCCTTTTATAACCAATTTGCCTTCTTCCCACGAACGGCGCATAAATGCAAAAAAAAGAGAAGTTTCTTTTTCTACATCAGCTTTTCGCATTGGAGAATGTCGTTCTTCTTCGTCTAAAATCTGTGCTTTTCGATTTTGCGAAACATTGGAAAGAATTTTATTTCTGAAATCTTCTTTTTTTAAGTGAATTAAAAAAGCAATTGATTCGTCGCTCATCTGCTGCAGTTTTTTTTGAATAAACCGGTCGTCTGCGTTTACAATGTCGTCAATCGTAAAAAGCCGCTCTCGCAAGTCTTCGCTTAAAGCAGGATCGGTTGAAGAAATCTGATTTAAAAGTTTTTCTTCGCTTGCGCTGTCCATCTGCTTTAAAATTCCTGCAAGAATATTTTTTCCGTCAATTGAATCCGACTTTTGAGTTATAAGCGAATTCATTTTTTTCTGCATTGCTTCGTCAATTCTCGCAACAACTTCTGGATTCATCTTTTTTAATTTTGCAAGGTGAACAATAAGATCTGTCTTTTCCGTTTCCGGCAGATTTTGAATATAGGCAGCCGCCTTTTTTGCCGGCAGGTTTGAACAAACAAGTGCTCTAACCCACGCACTTTCATCTTTTAATAAGGCTTCAAGTTTTTCTGGATCTGCTTCGCTTAAATAATTAAAAGGTTTGCCGTTTTTAAAAGGAACAGCTTTTTCAAGAACTTCTCCAGCCTTTTGAGAGCCAAACGCTTTTTCAAGAATATTTCGCGCTGTGTTTACTCCACCGTTTTCGCGGGCACGGTCAGTAAGATTTTTAAATTCTTCAAAAATCTCTTTTTTTTCGTTTTCGTCAATAAAACGGATTGTCGTAATTTCTGGAATTATTTTTTCAACCTGTTCCGGCGTTAAATGTGGCAGAATCTTTGCAGCTTCGTCCACGCCAATGAGCATTAAAAACTTTGCAACCCGGCGATAAACGCTGTCTTTTCCGTCTTTTTGAGGTGGACTGACAGGAACTTTTAAAAGTCCGCCGTTTTTTATTGCTTCTTCTGTAATTGCGTTATGTATATAAGAAGTTTTTTGTTCATCTGACAAGTCTGGGGCACGAGAGACAGCATCTGCCACCCGTTCTGCAGAAAAATCGCCACGGGCAAAATTTGCATTTTTTGAATTATTTATACTTTTAGGCGCAAAATCTTTTACAGTCGAAAATGCTTCAACTGTTTTTTTATTTTTTGAATTGTTAAATTCTTTTGAATCAATTAACTCTTTTGAAGCATTCGCCTTTTGTACGACAGGATTTGAATAGATTCTTTCAGGCTTAAAAGGCTTTACGGTTTTCTGTTCTTTTTTAAGCTGTTCGCTCAACAGTTTGCTTGCAGGATTATCTGCATTTTTATTTATTTTTTCCGTATTTTTTGAATAAGCCTTAAGTTCAAAGTCTGAAAGTTTCATCTATTTTTTCTTTCCAAGATAAGCCTCGCGTACAGATTCATTTTTTAAAAGTTCTTCGCCACTTCCCTTTAATACGATTGAACCTGTTTCAAGAACATAGGCTACGTCTGCAACCTGCAATGCCATATTTGCATTCTGTTCAATCAAAAGAATCGTTACGCCAGTTTTATTGATTTCTTTTATTATATCAAAAATCTGCTGAACGATAAGGGGGGCAAGTCCTAAAGAAGGTTCGTCGAGCATTAAAACTTTTGGACGGCTCATTAAAGCTCTTCCCAAAGCAAGCATCTGCTGCTCTCCACCGCTCAGAGTTCCTGCATACTGCCAGCTGCGTTCCTTCAGGCGCGGAAAAAGCTCATAAACTTTTTCTATGTCACTTTCAATTCCGGCACGGTCTTTTCTTAAATACGCCCCGATTTTAAGATTTTCTAAAACTGTAAGGTCAGCAAAAACATGGCGTCCTTCCGGGCTTAAGGCAATTCCAGTTGAACAGATTTTATCAATTTTCTGACCAATCAATTCATTTCCGTTAAAAGTAATTGAACCGCTTTCTGCCTTTACAAGTCCGCTGATTGTTCTTAAAAGAGTAGACTTTCCAGCTCCGTTTGCTCCAATTAAGGTTACGATTTTTCCATCAGGAACTTCAACATCAACACCACGGAGAGCCTTGATTCCACCATAAGAAACATGAAGGTCTTTTATACTAAGCATTTTATTCCTCCGACTCACCCAGATATGCGCTGATTACATCAGGATTATTTTGAACTTCCTGAGGAGTTCCACTTGCAATCTGTGCACCAAAATTCAATACATAGATTCTGTCAGAAATATCCATTACAAGATCCATGTGATGTTCAATCATCAAAACCGTTAAATCAAAGTCGTCCCGAATCTTTTTTATAAACTGTGTTAATTCAACAGTTTCCTGAGGATTCATTCCGGCTGCAGGTTCGTCCAATAACAAAAGAGAAGGCTTTGTCGCAAGTGCACGGGCAATTTCAAGACGGCGCTGAAGTCCATAAGGAAGAGACGTACATTTTTCGTCTTTTACTTCATACAGACCTAAAATCTTTAATAAACGTTCAACTTCTTTTTTCTGCTCATTTTCTTCGGCGTAGTTTAATCTAAACGTTGCAGAAAAAACATTGCTTGTGCGGCGTAAATGCATTGCGATTAAAACATTGTTAAAAACGCTCTGGCTTTTCCATAAGCGGATATTCTGAAACGTTCTTGCAATTCCAAGTTTTGTAATTTTATCCGGAGTTGGTTCAAGATGCCCGTGGTACATTCCGTTTTCTTCGCCGGCATAAAGCTTTTTCATCTTTCCGCGCGGATGATTTTCTACAATCTTTTTTCCGTTAAAAAAAACGGCACCGTTTGTTGGAGCGTAAACGCCAGTCACAACATTAAAAGCGGTTGTCTTTCCGGCTCCGTTTGGACCAATCAGAGAAACAATTTCGCCTTTATTTACTTCCATATTCAGGGAACGAACAGCAACGACACCGCCGAACTGCATCGTAATGTTTTCAAGTGTTAAAACGTTCTGTGCCATTACTTTGCCTCCGTCAGCGCATTCGCATTATTTTTTTTATTCCTAAACTTTTTAAAGAAATTCAAAATTCCTTTTATATTGAATTCGTTTTCGCCCATAATTCCTTTCTGGTAAAAAAGAACGATTGCCATAATTGCAACAGAAAATACAACCTTTCTAAAACCAGGACGCAAGAGAGGAACAGTAAAACTTCCTATTTGAATCGTTCTGTCCAAAAAGCGCAACCACCATTCAGAGCAGGCAATAAACAGGAAAGAAGAAATACAACTTCCTGTAACAGAGCCCATTCCGCCGATTACGACGATCAGTAAAATTTCGTAAGTTAATGCCGACTTAAACTGACTTGCCTGAATTGTAGTCTGGAACATTGCCAAAAGAGCACCAGAAATTCCTGCAAAAAAAGAACTTATTACAAAACTCAACTGTTTTGTACGCGCAAGGTTAATTCCCATAGCTTCGGCCGCAATTTCGTCGTCGCGGACAGCCTTAAAAGCCCTTCCGTAAGTTGAATTTATTAAAAGCACGATTAAAAGAATACAAATGGCACTTACCGCAAAATAAAAAAGACAACTCTGAAAAACAGGATATTTTCTAAGAAGGTTTGAACCATTTGTTACAGCACCGATTTTGTCCCACTGAAAAAGCGCACGGACAATTTCTGCAAAGCCCAAGGTTGCAATTGCAAGATAATCCGACTTTAACTTTAAGACCGGCAATCCAATTAAAAAAGCAAAGATTGCAGCCACGACGCCGGCAAGAACAAGAGCCACAGCAACCGGCAGCGTAAACTGAATAAGACCGCCGTTAAAATACTGATAGACTTGAGCACGGGCAGAAAGCGGAATCGTAAATATTCCGTAAGTGTAAGCGCCCAAAAGCATAAAGCCAGCCTGTCCAAGACTGAACAAACCTGTAAAACCATTGAGCAGGTTCATGCTTACAGCAACAAGAGAATAAATTGCGCCTTTTTTAAGCACCGTAAACAAAATTGAAGTTCTTGGCAAAACAGCTTCCAGCACTGCAAGTACGACAAACAAAAGGGCAAGCAGAGCAAAGCCAATTAAAAGATTTTTCCTTTCTCTAATAAAGTTCATTTTATCCAGCATTTTTATTTCCTGCCCTCTTTATTAAACCTTGTCAGTCTTTTTTTCACCAAAAAGACCAGTTGGCATAAACATAAGTACAATAATCAAAAGAACAAAAGTAAAGGCATCGCTAAATGTAGTCCAACCGACACCCTTTATAATGTTTTCGCAGATTCCAATAATGAATGCCCCGATTACAGCACCAGGAACAGAACCAATTCCGCCAAAAACAGCCGCAACAAAAGCTTTTAAGCCAGGCATTCCACCAACAGTTGGAGTTACTCCAGGATAGTTAGAAAAGAAGAGAATTGAACCAACGGCAGCCAGAAAAGAGCCGATTACAAAAGTCATACTGATTACAGAGTCAATTTTTATTCCCATAAGCTGGGCTGTTTCAAAATCTTTAGAAACAGCGCGCATTGCCATTCCAATCTTTGTTTTTTTAATCAATATTACAAGAACGCAAACCAAAAAAATCGTTAAAAAAGGAGTAATTACAGTAACACGTTTTGTAATTGCGCCCATAATTGTAATCGAATCCGAAATCCACGGAATCGGAGGATACTTTTTTAAAAGTCCGCCGGTAATATAAAGGGCAATATTCTGCAAAAGATAAGACATACCAATTGCCGAAATCATAATTGACATTCTCGGAGCTGTTCTTAATGGTTTGTAAGCAACCCGTTCAACCGAAAATCCGAGCAGAACAGTCAGCGCAATCGTAAAAATAACAGAAACCCACAATGGCATAATCGTATACGAATAAACCATTATGAGCCCGGCTGCCATAAAAACGTCTCCATGTGCAAAGTTAATAAGACGCAAAATTCCGTAAACCATAGTGTAGCCAATTGCAATCAAAGCATACTGACCACCGGTCGAAACTCCGGCAAGAAGATACGGCAAATTAGTTTGTAGAAAATTCATTTATTTTTCCAATCAATAAAAATTAAACGCAAAACGCGTAAAGATACTCAAAAAAGCATCTGTAAAAGTCTACCAAAAAACAGGCAGCTTCTTAATAGATTTTTACTGGTGATTTTTTGTTTTTTTCAGGAGCACAAGCACACATGCCACCGTCCTTACGCAGCTCGGTAACCCTCGGTCTTATAGACCGCCTTCGGCGCTGCTCCAGCACGGGCTAAGTTTTTCAGTTTAAAACTTCAATTAAAAACATCAATCTGCAAAAACAAGAGAAACTGTCTAAAAAGCAATGTCATAACAGCCTGCCGGGGGAAAAGCACGCAATGACAAAACAAAATGTCATTTCAGTAAAGACAAAACATAATGCCATTTCAACACTTTATTTCATTGTCATTCC
>CAVJSA010000010.1:12061-28939 GCA_963651875.1 Lachnospiraceae bacterium
TCCCATTTTCCTGTTTCAACATTTACTTTCTTAATGTAAGCAACGTCGCGAACAGCGTCTCCGATTTCGTCAAATGCGATTCCACCAGAAACTCCCTTATATGTTGTAGAAGGAAGAGCTTTTTTTACATCTGCAGCCTTTACAGAACCTGCTTTTTTCAATGCTTCGAGAGCTGTGTAATAAGCGTCAAAGCCCATTGCAGAAACGGCAGCAATTTCGTCGTCTCCACCGTTATTTGTTTTTGCAGTTGCATTTGTGTTAAGGTAATTTCTAAATCCGTTTACGAAATCAACAACCTGTGGGTCAGAAGAACCTTCAACAAAGAATGTTGTTACATAAACACCGATTTTTGTTCCCTTTGCAGCAGCAAGAATAACGTTAGAATCCCAAGTATCAGAAGCAAGAAGCGGAATTGAAAGCCCCTGAGTGTTAGCCTGTTCAATAATCAATGCAGCAGCTTCGATAGAAGTTGGAGCAAACATTACGTCAGCACCGCAGTTTTTAGCATTTGCAACATAAGCCGCAAAGTCGCTGGTTCCGTCTGGGAAAGTTTCGTAAACAACTTCGATTCCCAGTTTTTTAGCAGCTTCGATAAAGTAGTTGCACAAACCTACAGAATAGTCATCACCAAGTTTTGCAAGTGCATAAGCCTTTTTAGCATGGAAAGTTTCTTTTGCAAGATAAGCATGAACAGAACCCTGGAACGGATCAAGGAAGCAGATTCTAAAATAATGATCATTGCCAGCAGTAACCTGTGGGTTTGTACAGGTTACGCCAATAGCAGGAATTCCTGCAGAAGCAAATGTATCAGAAGCAGCAATTGAAACACCAGAACCGTAAGAACCAAGAACAACAGAAACGCCCTTTGATACAAGTTCAGAAGCAGCAGAAACAGCCTTATCGTTAGAAGATTCGTTATCAACGATTTCAAGCTGAACCTTGTATTCTGTTCCGCCAACATTTACTGTCGGAGTAATTGAATTTGCGTACTGGATTCCTAAGGTTTCCTGTTTGCCACCAGCACCGTTGTCGCCTGATGCAGGTTCAAAAATACCAATTTTTACAGTTGGAGTTTTTTCTCCACAGCTCATTAAAAAGGCAGCTGACAAAACACAAACGGCTACAGCTAAAACAGTTTTTTTCATTTGAATACCTCTCGAAAAAAATCTAATCATTACCATGCTTATTCAACTTGATTTAAAAGAAAAAAAGGTCCGCAAATAAAAATTCTTGCAGACCTCTTCGCCTAAAAACCAACCAAATAATCAGATATAGTTTTATGTTATCAAAAAAAAAATTAAACAACAAGTACAGGGCTAAAAAAATATTTTTCAAATAAAATTTTTAAAGCCCTGCTCCTAACCTTATGCAGCGTTACGTTTTGCATCAATTTTTTCTATCCATTTATCACCGGCATTATCGATAAAAACAGAAAGAACTGAAAAAACAACAGCAGAAATACAAATAAAAATCAAAGCAAATAACCACATCAACATAATAAACCTCCAAAAAATAAACACAATTACAGAATGTCTAATAACCCAAATGTCGAGTTTCAGTAAAACTACAGCAAATAACCTCTCGCCGAAAGCTTGCGCTTTCTTCGAAGCATAGCTTCTCGGAGACTCGCTAAAAACAGCCCATTGGGCTGTTTTTACGGCTTACGCCGTCGCTCCCTAAGTCGCAAGCCGCACACTGTCGCTACGATCAGAGATAAATTAACCCCTATTTTCTCTGATATTTGCGCCACGGACGGCGCACAAACTGTAATGACCGCAAGAAACACCGTTTCTTGTCGCGACACGAGGTCGCAAGTCTACGGTTATTTTGCATTTTTCACAAACTAAATTCGAAATTAGAGTAATAAAATCGATATTTTTTAGACATTCCTTTTTTTTATACGAGCCAAAAAAACAGCCCGATTATCTAAAAATCAATACACAGCTAATAGTTGTAACTGCGAAAATTGCAAGAACTGCGATAATTCCAATCATAAGCACCTCTTGAAAAAAATAATGAATAAACAAAGACAACACTTTCTGTACAAATGGAAAATTCACAAAAAATCAAAATTCCAAATAGCGAAAAATAAACTAAAAAGTTTTAAATTGAGAGAAAGCGTTTTTTATTTTTTTATAAAAGAAAAAGAGGCAAAACTATATGACAGTCTGCAAAAAGATAATATTTTGAATTAGTTTTGGAAGAAGGAGCACTCTAAAAGTGCTTTTTGAAATATTAGAAGCAAGAAAAACAGAAGGTGATTCAAGGGCACTTGTCTTTACAAACGGACTTTTAAAAAAGCAGTTTGAAAATTCTGTTCTTTTTTGTGAACGAGAAAAAACACGTTCAATGCCAGAAGATTCATTTGCAGACGAAAGAACAAAATCTTTTGACGCACAATGAACTGTTACGATTTCTATTTCATCAGAAGCAGAAAACACCGCTTTTTGCGCACTAATTCCAGCGTAAGAAGAAAAAAGAATGAGTAACGGAAAAAATGCATATAAAAGACGGCGTTTCATAATCAAATGAACCTTAAAAAGTGTCTAAAAAACATACACAGTGGAACCTTACTAAAAATAAGGTTAACCACTGCAATTTGTCTTTTAAGACAGCTTAAAAACTTTTAGCGTAAGCCACCGTAAGTAGAAATAAATACACCGGCAGCAATAGCTGTACCGATTACACCAGCAACGTTTGGTCCCATTGCGTTCATCAAAATAAAGTTTGTAGGATCTTCACTCTGAGCAACCTTATGAGCAACACGAGCAGCCATTGGAACGGCAGAAACACCTGCAGAACCAATGAGTGGGTTGATTTTCTTTCCTTCTGGGAGAAAGAGGTTCATAACCTGAGCCATAAGAAGACCACCGGCAGTAGCAACACAGAATGCAAGTAAACCAAGGATGATAATACCGATTGAGTTTCCGTTGATAATTTTTTCTGGAGTCATCTGGCTTCCTACACCAAGAGAAAGAAGAATTGAAACAATGTTCATCAATTCATTTTCCATTGTTTTAGAAAGACGAGCAGCAGCACCACTTTCTTTTACAAAGTTACCAAATGCGAGCATACCGATAAGAGGAGCTGCAGGAGGCAAAAGAAGCGCGGTAAGGAGAAGAAGCATCATTGGGAAGAGAACTTTTTCTGCCTTAGAAACAGTACGTGGGTTTTTCATGTGGATACAGCGCTGTTTTTTAGTTGTCAAAAGTTTCATGATTGGTGGCTGAATAATTGGAACCAAAGCCATGTAAGAATAAGCAGCAACAGCAATAACAGCCATAAGTTCTGGAGCAAGTTTTCCAGAAACGTAAATTGATGTAGGACCGTCTGCACCACCGATAATACCGATAGCACAAGCCTGGAGCATATTGTAGTCAATTCCAGGAATAAGGTTCATTACTGCAACGCCAAAGAGTGTAAAGAATACACCAAGCTGAGCAGCACCACCAAGGATTGCTGTTTTTGGGTTAGCAATGAGCGGACCAAAGTCTGTCATGGCACCAATACCCATAAAAATCAACATTGGGAAGAACTCGTTACCAACACCAGCATTGTAGATAATAGAAAGCATTCCATCTGGAGCTTCACCCATTCCGGCACCAACAACGTTTACAAGAACAGTACCAAATCCGATTGGAATCAAAAGGAGTGGTTCAAATCCGCGTCCAGCACCAAGATAAATGATAAGGAAACCTATGAGAAGCATTAAAAAGCTCTGCCAGCCTGGAGCTTCTTTTGCAAAAGCAGAAGCATCAGCAGATTCCTTTACTTTTTCGTTAGCTTCTGCCTGAGCAGCAGCTGCAGCCTTTTCTTCTGCTGTTTCAAAGAACATCTTGTAAATACCTGTTGATTTACCCATGTTCTTTAAGAATGTTGGAACAGAAATTTTGTGTTCGTCACCCCAGGTTTCTGTTCCCTTGATTTTTGCAGTACCGATTGTTGCAAGAGAAGCTCTTTCTTCTACAACTGGAGCAGAAACAGCAGTTTCTGCCGATGAAGTCTGAGCAAGAACTTTAGAACCTGAGCTTACAACAAAAGCAATTGCCATAATTGCACAAGTTACGCCAAGAACCTGCTTTTTAAAGTTTTTATTCAAATCGATCATTTCGTTTTCCTATTTTTATTTCTGTGCCCGGGCAATTCTGCTAAGGCACAGAACAGAACTTTTTTTTACTGAATTGTAGCGATTGCCTGGCCGTTAGAAACCTGTGAACCAACAGCTGCAACAAAGTGTACTTTACCAGCAGCGCCAGCCTTAATTTCAAGTTCCATCTTCATAGACTCAACAATGATTACAGTTGTATCAGCCTGAACAGAAGCGCCTTCTGCTACAGCGTATTTAAGCAAAGTTCCAGCAACAGGAGCTTTTACTTCTTTTCCGCCAGCAGGAGCAGCAGCTACAGGAGCAACTGGGGCAGCAGCAGGTTTTGCAGCAGGAGCTGGAGCAGCTTTTACAACTCCACCGATTGTTGCAATTACCTGGCCGTTAGAAATCTGTGTTCCAGCAGGAACTGTGTATGAGATTGTTCCGTCAGCAGGTGATTTTACTTCAAGTTCCATCTTCATTGATTCAACGATGATGATTGTCTGTCCCTTTGTAACTTTTGTTCCGTTAGCAAAGCACTGTTTGAGTAAAGTTCCAGCAACTGGAGCCTTTACATCTTCTCCGCCAACTGTTGTTGCAGCTGCAGCAGGAGCTGAAGCGTCAGCAGCACCAAAAGAAACATTGTAAGAAGTTCCGTCAACAGTAATTGCACCGTTGTTAGAACTTACCTGATAGCTCTGTCCGTTTACTGTTACAGTGTAAGAGCCGTTAGCAGAAGCTACTTTTGGAGTTTCTTTAAGGCCGAATGTCTTTTCTGCGTCAACTGGACCGTTAGCGCGTGTTTCAAAGAATTTAGCTGCAACTTTCGGGAACATTGCGTATGTAAGAGTATCTTCAACAGAACCGTTTCCACCGTTCTTCTTAGATTCTTCAACCATTTTGTCCCATTCTGGTTCGATAAGGTCAGCTGGACGGCAGTCAACAACTTTTTCCATTTTGTTGAGTTCAAGAGCTTTCTTAACGAGATCTGCATTTGGAGCAGCTGGAACTTTTCCGTATTTTCCAACGAGAAGATCGCGGAATTCCTGAGTAAGGTTGTTGTAGCGACCGAAGAGAACGTTGAATACAGCCTGAGTTCCTACGATCTGCGATGTTGGTGTTACAAGTGGAACATATCCTACATCTTTCTGAACGAGAGGAATTTCTTTGAGAACGTCATCGATTTTGTCAGATGCGCCCTGCTGTTTGAGCTGGTTTTCGAGGTTAGAAAGCATTCCGCCTGGAACCTGAGATTTAAGGATACGTGTATCAGCTCCCAGGAATTTTGATTCGAGTGAAGCATAGTGCTTGCGGATTTCGCGGAAGTAAGCTGCGATTTCAAGCAAAGCAGAAATATCAAGACCTGTGTCGTATTCTGTGCCCTTGAGCATTTCAACTACAGTTTCTGTTGGAGAATGAGAAGTTCCCATTGCCATTGCAGAAATTGCTGTATCGAGAACGTCAGCGCCAGCTTCAGCAGCCTTGAGCAATGTTGCAACTGAAAGACCAGTTGTAGCATGTGAGTGAATTTCTACAGGAAGCTCAACCTTTGATTTGATTGCCTTTACAAGGTCATAAGCTTCGTATGGCTTAAGAAGACCTGACATATCTTTAATACAGATAGAATCTGCACCAAAGTCAGCATATGTTTTAGCAAGGTCAGCGTAAATTTCTTTTGTGTGATATGGAGTTGTAGCATAAGAAATAGCCATCTGAACGTGTTTGCCAGTTTTTTTAGCAGCTTTTGTAGCACGTTCAAGATTGCGCGGGTCGTTACAAGCATCAAAAATACGGAATACATCGATGCCGTTAGCAGCAGCAGTTTCAACAAACTTGTCAACTACATCGTCAGCATAGTGGCGGTATCCGAGAAGGTTCTGTCCGCGAAGAAGCATCATGATTTTTGTGTTTGGCATTGCAGCATGAAGCTTTCTGAGGCGTTCCCAAGGATCTTCGTTCAAGAAACGGATACAAGAATCGTATGTTGCGCCGCCCCATGCTTCTGCAGACCAGTAACCGATCTGATCAATTTTTGGAGCGATTGGCAACATGTCAGCTGTTGTCATACGTGTAGCGTGAAGTGACTGTGTAGCATCACGCAAAACAAGTTCAGAAATACCAATTTTTTTTGCCATTTTGTCAATTACCTCTGTTTATTAGTTTTTTTCGTGTAATGCAGTTGCAATAGCAGCAACAACAGCATTTTGATCCACTGCAGCTGCAACAGGAGCTGCACTTTCTGCTTTTGGTTCCTCTTTATCAAGTTTAGCGGCATGAACAGCAACGCGAAGCAAGTTCATACATCCAATCAGGACAACGAGGAAGGCAAAAACGACACACATACCAAGAACAGTAAGAATTGCACTCTGTCCCAGCATTTCTTCAATTGTCATATTTCCTCCATTAAAGAAATATCTTCTTAAAAATTTAAAATATTGAAAAAAATTATAAATTATTGAAAATCTTTATTCAATGTAAAAAAAGGCTTTAACGATTTTTTTATTCAACTTAAAACAGGCAAAAACAAAGGCCCTTTTCACTCAAAAAGCGCTCATTTGCACAAAGATTTTATTTTCAATATATTTTATCTATGAACAGTTTTAGAAAAGATTTTCCTTTATTCAAATCTATAGATGAAAAAACTTCCGATCTTAACGACGGATTAGTTTATTTAGACACAGCCGCAACTTCTCAAAAACCATTCTGCGTTATAGAAGCAATGAATGATTTTTATTCACAGAACAATGCAAATCCTTTACGCGGACTTTATTCTCTAAGCGAAAGAGCAACAAAACTCTACGAAGAAGCAAGACAAACAATTGCAGATTTTATAAATGCAAAACAGTCTCGAGAAATAGTTTTTACCCGAAACACAAGCGAAAGCCTCAATTTAGTTGCCTATACTTACGGACTTGCAAACGTTAATAAAGGCGACGAAATCGTAGTTTCGATAATGGAACACCATTCAAATATTCTCCCATGGCAGTTTGTCTGCAAAACAAAGGGCGCAACACTAAAGTTTATGTACATAGACAAAGAAACTGGCGAAATTCCAGAAAGTGAATTTGCAAAAATTACGCCAAAAACAAAAATCGTTGCAGTTGCCTATGTTTCTAACGTTTTAGGAACAACAAATCCCGTAAAAAAAATTGCAGAAATTGCACACAAAAACGGCGCAGTTATCGTTATTGACGGTGCACAGTCCGCGCAACACATTAAGGTTGACGTACAGGACATAAACGCAGACTTTTTTGCAATGAGTTCTCACAAACTCTGCGGGCCAATGGGAATCGGTGCTCTTTACGGAAAAATTGAACTTTTAGAAAACATGCCTCCATTCTTACGTGGTGGCGAAATGATTGAATACGTTACAGAAACCGACGCAATCTGGGCAGAAGTTCCTCACAAATTTGAAGCAGGAACTGTAAGCGCAGGAGACGCAGTAGGTTTTGCAGCAGCTGTAAAATACATTCAAAGTGTTGGTCTAAACACAATTACAGAACACGACAACACACTTGCCTGCAAGTTAATCGAAGGCTTAAAAAAGATTCCACACGTAAACATTGTCGGAAACAAAGACGGCACAAAACGCTGCGGTATCGTAACATTTACGGTTGACGGAGTTCACCCGCACGACATTGCAACCCTCCTTTCTGACGAAAAAATAGCAATCCGCGCAGGCCACCACTGTGCACAACCTTTAGGTGCATATCTTGGACAGCCGGCGACAGCACGTGCTTCGATTTATTTTTATAACACAGAAGAAGAAATCGACTTTTTCTTAAGCAAGGTTGCCCGCCTGCGCGAGTGGTCCGGCTACAAAGACTAAATAAAAGCAAAGGCAAATAAGCGTTACAAAACGCTTACAAAAATTACCTTCATCTTTCAAAAGCAGATTTGTTATAATTAAATAAACGTCGGACGCCTGCAAATTTTATTCAGCCCCGACGTTTATCCATTTTTTAAGACTGAGCAAAGGCTAACTTATGATAAATCTGCTTGCAAAACTTTTTATTAAAAACTATAAAAACTACTCTGATTCAAAGGTTCGCCTCGCTTATGGGGTTTTATGCGCCATTCTCGGAATCATTTTAAACCTTTTTCTATTTGCTTCTAAGTTTATTGCAGGAACGCTCGCAAAAAGCGTGGCAATAACGGCAGACGCATTCAACAATCTTTCTGACTCAGCAAGTTCAATAATCCAGTTATTAGGATTTAAGCTTGCTTCAAAAGAACCAGACAAAAACCACCCTTTTGGGCACGGCCGCCTGGAATACATTTCCGGTCTCTTAATCAGTTTTTTAATTCTTTTAATGGGCTTTGAACTCTTAAAATCTTCTGTAATTTCAATCTTCCATCCGGAAGAACTTTCTGCAGGAACTTTTTCAATTGCCGTCATGGCTTTTTCCATTGCCATAAAGTGCTTTATGTTTTTTTACAATCATTCAATGGCAAAAAAATTAAATTCAGTTTCGCTCGAAGCCGTTGCAAAAGACAGCCTTACAGACTGTATTTCGACCTTTGCTGTAATAATTGCAGCCATAGCGTCCCGCTTTGTAAATCTTCCACTCGACGGAATTGCTGGCACAGTCGTTGCCCTTTTTATAATTAAAACCGGCTGGGAAAGTGCCAGCGACACAATTGCCCCGCTTTTAGGCAAGGCCCCGACAAAAGAATTTGTAATGCAGATTCAAAACGAAGTTTTAAAGCACCAGCCAATCTGCGGAATGCACGATTTAATTGTTCACGACTACGGACCTGGCCGCCTTCTTTTAAGCCTGCATGCCGAAGTTCCGGGCGACAGAGACATTTTTGAACTGCACGAAATAATCGACGAAACAGAGCAGGCACTTTCTAAAAAGTTTAAGTGCCTTGCCGTAATCCACATGGATCCGATCGACACAAAAAATGAACGCCTGAACAGCATAAAACTTTTTATGCTCAACGAACTGCCAAAAATTGACGGAGATTTAAAGTTCCACGATGTGCGCCTGGTTCCGGGCAAAAAACACACAAACCTGATTTTTGATCTTGTAAAACCGTATAACTGTCCTTTTACCGACAAAACTCTAAAAACCCGCGTAAACCGACTTATAAAAGACAATTATTCAGACGTAAACTGCGTAATTACGATAGATTCTCCGTTTGTGCAATAAGGCTTAATTGATTATACTTTCTTTTTGATTTTTAATGCGGGCGCATTTTTGTGGCAGGCCACAAAAACCGGGTCTTGCGTGGCTACGGCGTCTAACGCGCCTTCGGTGCTTTGCACCGCGCTACGCGCGCCACTACACCCCCTTGCGCTAAAAGGTAATTTTTATGGACACAAAAGAACTTTACAGAGAAATATTAAACGACCATAACGTAAATCCGGCACACAAAGAGCCAATGCAAGACGCAACACTTGAGTTGCACGGAATAAACCCGAGTTGTGGCGACAACATTGTTCTTTTTTTAAAGACAAAAGACGGAACCATTACAGACGGTTCGTACACTGGTTCCGGCTGTGCAATAAGCCAGGCAAGCGTAGACATGATGCTCGACCTTGTAATCGGAAAAACTCAGGAAGAAGCTTTAAAACTCTACGATATTTTTACTTCGATGATCCACGGAACAGCAAAACCAGAAGACATTGAACAGTTAGACGAAGCTTCTTCGCTTGCAGATATTTCTCATATGCCAAGCCGGGTAAAATGCGCAGAACTTGGCTGGAGAACCCTGCACGAAATGCTCTCTAAGCCTGTAAAAACAGAAGATCTGCACAAACAGGCTTTTCAAAACCACGAAAGCTGTCCAGCATAAAAGGGCGCGGACGGTGCATGTTTATCCTGGCTGTCCAAAATAGCCCGTGCTGGAGCCACGCCGAAGGCGGTCCGTCAGGACCGAGGGAACCGAGTGGCGCAAGGACGGACGCGGGCAATAAAATGCGCTCTAAAAAAATTTAAATATTAGAAAACATATTTTTAATTTCTGACTGCCACAACAAAACAAGTTCAGGCGGTTCGAGCGGACGGGCATTTGAGCCGAATTTTAAAACGTTCGACAGCACTTCCGTTAAACTGGCTGCCGGAAACGAAAGTTCAAGAAAAGCTGAGCCGTCTTTTTGCCACTCGCGCATGCTTTGCTTTGGGTGCCAGAGCTGAGTCCGCACAATCTGCACTGCTTTTTTAGAAAATTCAATTTTGACTGTCAGAGTTTTTTCGCCAAGGAATATTCCAAAACCGCTGTCGAGGTAGGCTTTAAGTTTATTGTTAAAATCCGGGCCGTGATCTAAAAACTTTATCTTTGTGGAACTAAGTTTTTTTATGCGGGCAACGTTAAAAGTCCGCAGTTCGTTACGCTTATGGTCAAAGGCAACGACGTACCAGTTTCCGCCGTAATTTATTAAGTTGCACGGTTCAATTTTGCGCACGGATTCTTCGTTTTTTGTATTAACATAGGTTAGTTCAAGGCAAACCTTTTCTCTTAAAGATGAACAGATGCCTGTAAAAAACTGTGGTTCAAGACTTTCGGCCGTCGGAACCTGGTAAAGAATTTTGTCGCAGATTTCAAGATATTCTTTTGGAATCTGCGCCTTTAAGTTTTGCAAAAGTTCATCGCTTACTGCCGGAAAATAATTGGCATTTTTTAGCATTGACTGCATTGTCAGATAAGAAAGAATCAAATGCTGGTCGGCAAACTTTAACTGTTCAAAAGTTTTTGCATAAATGTAGGCGCGGTTTCTGGAATTCCACTCGATCGGGGCTTCAAAACGGTCGCGCATATATTCAATGTCGCGCTTAACCTGGCGCTCACTTACTTCAAATTCGTTTACGACATCTTTTAAGGTTAAACTGCCAGTGTTACGAAGCTGGCGGTCAATGAACAAAATTCTTTCGGTCTGGCTCATGTTTTAATTATATGCGCAATCGACTTTTTTACAAACACAGGGAAATATTAAAAACTCGACATCTGTTTTTGCTATTTTCTTAAAACTGCAAATTCACTAAACTCTTGTGCATTATGATTAACGAAATAAAAAAATCAATTGTGTCGGGCATCCTTATTTCGATCGGCGGATGCGTTTATATGGCAAGTATTAGTTCCGGCTTAAGCTGGTTTGGTGCACTGCTTTTCTGCGGTGGTCTTTTTGCAATCTGCATCTATGGTTTTAACCTTTACACAGGAAAAGTCGGCTACATTGCATACAACTTTAAAGACGGCAAATACTGGGGTCTTGTTGCCTTAATCTGCGTATTCAACCTGCTTACAACTTTTTTAATCGGAATCGTTGTCGGAAAATATTTTCCTCTTGTAAAAGAACCTGCCGTAAAAGCCTACGCAGCAAAACTTTCTGCCCCACTTGCAAAATCCTTTATTTCTGCCCTTTTCTGCGGAATTTTAATGTTCCTTTCTGTAGACACCTGGAAAAAAGGTCACAAACTTGGTCTTTTTATCTATGTTCCGGTATTTATCATTGCAGGTTTTGACCACTCAATTGCAAACTCGTTCTACAACGGAGTTGCATTAAGCGCCGACACATTCACACTTAAAAATTTTATTCTCGTAATGACTGTCGTTCTTGGTAACGGAATCGGCGGATGGATTCTTCCATTGCTGACCAAAAACCTCGACAAAAGTGAACAAAAATAAATAGTCCCTTCTTAGAAATTGCCGCGGTGTACGCGGTATTTTTTTTCGTTCAATTCAAATTTTAGTGATATAATCTTTACATGCAAATGACTGGCACAAAAAACGCCAGTCATTATATTTTGCTCACCGCTAGTGCAGAGTTTCTACTAACATAAACTTTTAACTAGCACGGAGACTTAACTTAAGGAGAATTTTATGTCTGTTTTATGGGAAAACTTAAACACTCTTGAATCTTATAAAAAGCTTGAGTCACTTAAAGGCGCTGTAAGCCTTGCAAGCGAACTTGAGGGAGAAAAAGGCGCAGAACGCGTAAAAAAATGTTCTGTAAAAATGGGAGCAGGACTCACCTACAACTATGCAGCAAAGCAGGTAAACGAAAAAGTTTTAAAAGTTCTTGAAGAACTTGCAAAAGAAGCCCAGCTTACTCAAAAGTTCGAAGAACTTTACAACGGAGCAGTCGTAAACACTGGAGAAAAACGTCTTGTTTTGCATCATCTAACACGCGGACAGCTCGGAAAAACAGTTATCGCCGACGGAACAGACAAACGCGAATTCTACAAAAACGAACAGAAAAGAATTGCTGACTTTGCAGAAAAAATTCATTCCGGAAAAATTGCAAATGCAAATGGCGAAAATTTTACAACAGTCGTACAGATTGGTATTGGCGGAAGCGATTTAGGCCCACGCGCAATGTACCTTGCCCTCGAAAACTGGGCAAAAACAAACGGCACATTTAAGATGGCGGCAAAGTTCATTTCAAATGTAGATCCAGACGACGCAAGCGCAGTTTTAAAAGAAATCGATCTTGCACATTCTCTTTTTATTCTTGTTTCAAAATCAGGAACAACCCTCGAAACTTTAACAAACGAAGCTTTTGTAAAAGACGCACTCAAAAAAGCAGGCTTAAATCCAGCAAACCACATGATTGCAGTAACTTCAGAAACTTCACCTTTAGCACACAATCCTGACTATCTCGAAGCATTCTATATGGACGACTACATCGGCGGAAGATACTCTTCTACCTCAGGAGTTGGAGGAGCCGTTCTTTCCCTTGCATTTGGACCTCAGGTTTTTGCAGACTTCTTAGACGGAGCAGCAGAAGAAGACAGACTTGCATGCAATCCTTCGCTCTACGAAAACCCGGCAATGCTCGACGCCTTAATCGGAATCTACGAACGCAATGTTCAGGAATATCCGGCAACCGCAGTTCTTCCGTACAGCCAGGCATTAAGCCGTTTTCCAGCACACTTGCAGCAGCTTGATATGGAATCAAACGGAAAATCAGTAAACCGCTTTGGACAAAAGATTGATTACGTTACAGGCCCTGTAATTTTCGGTGAACCTGGAACAAACGGTCAGCATTCTTTCTATCAGCTTTTGCACCAGGGAACAACGATTGTGCCATTGCAGTTTATTGCCTTTAAGCAGAATCAGACAAAGATTGACGTCGAAATCGAAGGTTCAACAAGCCAGAAAAAACTTGATGCAAACGTAACTGCGCAGATTATGGCATTTGCCTGCGGAAAGACCGACGAAGATCCAAACAAGTCTTTTGCAGGCGAACGTCCTTCAAGCTTAATTTACGGCGACGCCCTTACTCCAAAAACACTCGGCGCCCTTCTTGCCCACTACGAAAACAAGGTAATGTTCCAGGGCTTTGTCTGGAACATCAACAGTTTTGACCAGGAAGGTGTTCAGCTCGGAAAAAAACTTGCTAAAAAAGTTCTTGCACACGACACAGACGGAGCTCTTAAAGCATACGCTTCCCTTTTAGAAATCTAAGTGAATAATTTTTTTTAAGCGGGCCTTCCCTTCCTTGCGGAAGGTCGCGCTTTTCATGGCTACGGCTTTCGCCTCCGGTATTTTTGCTACGCAAAAACACCCGCTTCGCGGCCATTACAATCGCTAAGGCAAAACAAAAAAAAGGCTTCTGAAAAACTTCAGAAGCCTTTTATATGCCTTAATGCCGAGAACCAGAATCGAACTGGCACGGCCGTTTGAATTGCCGAGGGATTTTAAGTCCCTTGTGTCTACCTATTCCACCATCTCGGCATTGTTGAGTGAATGATTCAAACAACTCAGATATACTAACAAAAACGAGGATTTTTTTCAAGTCTCTTGAAAATCAATTTTTATAATATTAAAATTGCCGACTATGTTCAGCGATACACATTTTCATTTTCATCATCTTATAGAAGAACGCGCCCTTGACGGCTCAGAAATTTTACAAAAACTCTGCGAACGCGACACCTTTTTTGGTCTTGATATTGGAACAAGGGCCGACGACCTTTTATCTCGTCAAAAAATTATCGAAACCCAGACTTTAAAACTTCCAGAAAAATTACAAAACCAGACAAACGACTTTATTTTTTACAGCGCAGGCATCTGGCCAGACGTCGAAGAAATAAAAGACAGACACAATGCCCTAAAAACCTTAAAAACAAATATCCAGGAATTCTGTAAAAGCTCCAGCAAAAAGCTAGTTGCAATCGGCGAATGTGGAATTGACCACCACTGGAACCCAAGCGGAGCAGACGGACGAGACGAAAACGACTTTAATGCAGATGTTTTTAAAGGCGAAAAAGAACTTTTCTGCATGCAGTTAGAATACGCGAAAAGCTTAAATCTGCCTGTAATAGTGCATTCAAGAGACGCTTTTGAAGACAGCGTAAACTGCATAAAAGAAAGCGGATACAACAACGGAATAATTCACTGCTTTAGCTACGGAATAGAAGAAGCAAAAACTTTTTTAGATTCAGGCTGGTATTTAGCTTTTGGCGGAGCAACAACTTACACAAAAAAATCAAAAATGCAGGCAATGCAGGAACTTTTGCGTTACATACCAGACGACCGTCTTCTTTTAGAAACGGATTCTCCATACCTGGCCCCTGTTCCATTCCGTGGGCAGACAAACACGCCAGTGTTAATTGAACATGTTTACAATTTTATTGCACAGGCGCGCAACACCACAGCGAAGGACTTAAGCGCTCTGGTAGACGCTAATATAAAAACGCTTTTTAAAATTTAGGCGAGTACGATTTTTATTTTACCTGAGAATACAAGGTTGCCATTGTGTCCCGCCATTCTCCGCGTTTTGCGTCGCGGGCTTCCCATTCAATTTCCTTTACGATTGAAAAATGGCGCATATCGTGTACGTTATCAAAGTGAAGAACGGCAAATTTTCCGTTTCCGATATAAGTTACTTTATCATTTGGTCCAGGATTTTCGCGTTCAGAAAGTTTTTTAATTACACAGTCAAAATGAACAGGATTTCCGCTTTCCTGGTCATTTATTGCACTTGCAAGATCATTTATAGGCTCTCCGCAAATTTTGCAGGTTACAACATTTGCTTTAAAAGCCTTTATTTCTTCATTTTGTCTTTGGATTTCTGCGTTTGTAACTACACGAGAAGGAACAAAGTTTCTTGATTTTTCGTGTCTAAAAGATTTATTTTGTGATGCTGAAAAAGAATTCTGACTGTTATTTGAATTTTCAGTATTTTTGGAATTCCAATTACCGCGATTTTTTGCACGATGGTGATTATCTCGACTCATTTCTTCTCCCGTTGTACAGGCGTTCGTTTTCTTCAACCAGTTTTCGACTTAAAACCTGGGCAATTCTCTGCACGGCAAAGTCTAAATATTCTGAATCATGAATTTTTCTTCGCAATTCCAGTACCCGATCCGAATATTGGTTGTCTAACGATTTTGAAATAGCAGTCATACAAGCTCCGAGAAAGCATCCGCAATATGATAAACAGGTTCAAACCGTGGCATATCAACCACGAGAACATCAAAACGGATTTTGCTGTTATTATATTGTCGATATTTTGCAAGAAAGAATTTAGCAGTTTCTATAATCCTTTTTTGCTTTCTCTGATTAAGCTCATGTGAAAGAACTTCAAGCCCGCCACTTGGCAAAGTTTTTACTTCCGCAAAAACTAAAATATCTTTGTATAAAGCAATTATATCAATTTCGCCACGTCGTGTCCGCCAGTTTCTGGCAATAATTTCGTAACCTTTTGACAATAAAAAATCAGCGGCCTTATTTTCGCCGCTGTTGCCTACACTTCTTGTAGATTGAAGATTTTGTACATTTTCGTTTTTATTTGAATCAGCTGACCTGCTCAAATTCTTCAAGTTCCTCTAATTCTTCTACTTCTTCAACATCATCAAAGTTTTCTTCCGGATTAACGGCATTATCATCAATTTTGTGTCCGTAAGTAAGCAAAAATGGAATATTCCATCTTTTTAGAGCATCGATATGATATTGCTTTGCTGTTTTTCTTTCTGCAAGGAACATATTTTCACCATCATCAAAAAAAACAGGAGCTGAAAATTTTACTCCAAGTTGAATTTCAGAACATGGAATTCTTACATAATTTTTTTTAATTTCTTCACTCATCTTCTAACTTTCTCCCAAAAATTCGATTTTGAGTTTATTTTATGACTTCTCTTCTATTGTGCGAATGGCTGCAAAAACCTTTGCAACAGCTTCGTATAATTCTTCCGGAATAACCTGGCCAACAGGAAACACAGAAAGAACATTTGTTAAATTTTCATCCCTTACAACCGGAACATGAGCTTCTTCTGCAATTTTTAAGATTTTTTCTGCAGAAAAGTCTTTTCCACTTGCATTTATAAATGGAGCCTGAGCTCCTGTCGGATATTGAAGGGCGACAGCTTTTTTTGGCTCTCTCATTAAGCGTCTCCTTCAAAAGTTTTGAGTGTAAAACTTTCGGTATCAAAACAGTCGGTTTCGGAAAACTCAGTTAATTCAACCAGGCAATCCGTAAAAGTATTTTTTAACACTTCTTTTATAAAACTTAAGTGCTTAGAATCAAAAGTGTTTTTTACGCTCATTTTTACAGAAGTCACTTTATTTTCTTTTAAATATAACACAAACAAATAAGAATTAAGACTATTTTTGCAATTTATAAGCATTTTTTGAAGATTTTTTCTATTTTCCGAAAGTAAAACTCTAATTACTCCAGCAAAATTTTTATAATTCCATTCAAAAGGCAGAACAATCCAGTGCGGCCCGCCTTTTTTTTCTGGTAAAAGAGAATTAAACAAAGACAATTCACCCGGCTTTGTTGTTAAAATTGATTCTTCTACATCCTTAAAATAGTCTTTTATATCGTCTTTTTTTATCATTCC
>CAVJSA010000010.1:28997-46384 GCA_963651875.1 Lachnospiraceae bacterium
TTTTTGCCTTCATTTTTTTTATAAAATTCATTAAAAACCTTTTCTACTAAGTCTTCTGTTGAGACAAGTCCTTTTTCTTCCAGCAAAAGTGAAATTTCAGCTTTTTCTAAATTTTTAGAATCCTGCTGATTTAACTTTTTTATTATTTTTGCAAGTTTTGAAGGTTGAATTTTTATTCCCAAAGAAAGGGCAAATTGAACAAGCTTAAAACTTTCAGCACAGACAGGAAGTCCAAGGTTCAAAAGCATTTTAGAAATTCCTGCATTATCTGCCTTAAAATCTGCACCTGAAAAAACAGTTTTGTCAGTTTGCTGAAGGTTTTCGAGAATTTTCAGGCGCACTGTGCCATTGTCTGTAAAAATCTGAGCCCTAAAAACAGAACCTTCTTTTAGCGGAATCTGCGAGAGTACATTTATTTTTTGTCCGCCGACACTCAAAACATAAGAAGACGTACCTAGACGAGAAACGACACGCGCATTTACTACATCTCCGGAACAGAGCAGGCGGTTATGAGACGTTGATGATAGTGTTTGAGGATTGACAATACGAACGTTTGAAGTCATAAAAAAAACCCGGAACATTTATAACATGAACCGGGTTCACTTAAGCAGTTAAACTACTTTTTCTTTGCTTTTGCAGCAGCTTCTGCAGCAGCATTTTCTGCCTTTGCTTCTGCATTGATTGACTCTTCTGCCAAATCAGCTGCTTTGTTAGCTGCACGAGAAGCAGCAATGCGAGCATTTGCTTTTGGTCCAAGGAGTTCCTTGATTCTTGCACCCTTACCAACCTTGTCGCGCAAGTAGTAAAGTTTAGACTGACGAACTTTACCAGTCTTAACGATTTCTACTTTGATTACACGTGGGCTGAATACTGGGAATACACGTTCAACGCCAACACCGTAAGATGTCTTGCGAACTGTAAAAGTCTTGCGAACGCCAGAACCTTTGATACAGATTACAACGCCTTCATATTTCTGAATACGTTTTACTTTTCCTTCGATGATTTCGAAGTGAACTACAACAGTGTCTCCTACTTTGTAGAGCAAAGCGTTTTCTTTTTTCTGCTGTTCTTCAATAGTCTTAATAAGATCCATTGTTATTCTCCTGAATTATCCGATGACAGTTTTCTGCCACGGCGTTTTCTGTGTTCATGCTTTTGCAGATGCATGTCCATCAGTTCCTCAATCATTTTTTCAGCTTCTGAAGTAAGCTCTCCTTTTAACCTTGCCTGGACAATTAAGTCCGGTCTGTTTGCAAGCGTTTTTTGAATCTGCTTTTTCAGCCGCCACTTCCGGATCAGTTCATGGTTACCGCCAGTTAAAACATCTGGAACTTCCATGCCTTTGTATACTTTCGGGTGAGTATACTGAGGATACTCCAAAAGTCCGCCAGAATAACTTTCCTCTTCCAGTGATTCATGTGTAATAACGTTATCAACCAACCGATAAACAGCATCGATTATTACAGTTGCCGCTACTTCACCACTAGACATAACGTAATCTCCAATGGAAATTTCGTCATCTACGTACTCGTCAATTATACGCTGATCAATACCTTCGTATCTTCCGCATATAAGGACAATTTCGTCTTTCTGACTAAGTTCCTGCGCCTTCGCCTGTGTAAACGGCTTTCCGGAAGGAGTAACATAAATTACATGCTTCTTATAAGCCTTTACGCTGTCTAGCGCACGCCCGAGAGGTTCTGCCAGCATTAATTGACCGGCTCCGCCTCCATACGGTTTGTCATCACAAGTCTTGTGTCTATCAAAGGCAAAATCCCTGATATTCACTAAATCGTAAGCAATAATTTCCTTTTCAACCGCCTTCGCCATGATTGAGGCTTCAAAAAAAGCGCGCGGAATTTCGGGAAATAAGGTCAGCACAGTAAATTTCATGGAATTACTCCAGAATCCAGAGGTGCATCAACTGGATTGTCTTGTTTTTAATATCAATATTTCTTACAAACTGAGGATTAAAAGGAACATAAACTGTCCTTACAGTCTTTCCGTCTGCAAGATATTTAACATTATCTGCAAGCAAATCGCAATTCTCGGCCAGCAAAATCTCAAGGAGATTTCCAGAACCGCCTTCTATTACGTCTGTGATCGTTCCTACTGTAACACATTTGCCAACAGCAGGCGCAGTCCAAACTGCCAATCCGTCATTGCCCTGTTCAGGATAAAAGTTAAGGGCACATTTTTTAAGGTCTTCAATATACCACTCGTTTTTACCGAGTTTTTTGGCATACTTTCGTGGTACAACAATCTGCCATCCGTTGAGCTTACGAACATCTTCGGGTGTATCGATTCCCACAAGTTTTAAATACAAGGTTCCGGCACCTTCACTAACCGACTCAACCTTACAAAGTTTTGAGTCTCCTGTTTTACCGTTCCTCAAAGTTACTTCTTTCATTGAATAGAAATGTTCAAATTCACCAGAAGCACTTTCTACTTTCATATTACCCGACACGCCATGAGAGCCACGGATAAAACCAACAATAAACTGTTCAGTTTGTTCTGCCATTTACTAGTCCAAGATTTCGAGACTGTAACGTCTTCCGTCTTTTGATGCAGACGCACTCAAAACAGTACGCAACGCTTTTGCAATACGGCCGTATTTGCCGATCACCTTACCAATATCACCCTGGGCAACACGAAGTTCCAGAACTGGACCACGCTCACCCTCGGTTTCTGTCACCGAGACTGCACTGGGATCATCGACCAATGATTTTGCAATATATTCAATCAGGTCTTTTTCCATTCCCCGTCACTCCAGTTCAGTTATTTGTTAAGGCCTTTTGTGCTGAAAAGCTTGCGAACAACATCAGTTGGCTGTGCACCAACACCAAGCCAGTACTTAGCGCGATCTTCTTTTACAGAAAACTGTTCACCTGCTGCAATTGGATCGTAAGTTCCAATTTCTTCGATTGTTGTGCCGTCACGTGGTTTGCGTGAATCCTGCACTACGATACGGTAAGCTGGACGCTTTTTTGTACCGAATTTCTTGAGTCTGATTTTGACCACTTTATCCTCCAAGGGCTTGTTTCCAAGTCCTAAAATTGAATGATTATTCACCGTGCATAAAAACACTAGTGTAGAATGCTGAATATCTTATTCTTTTACAAAGATTTAATCAACTACGAAAAGCCATAAATTAACACTATTAAAACATTCATAGACTTTCAGAAATTTGACACTTTTTGTATTTTTATACATAATTTATGCATAAAAATTACATACAGGCATACCCGTGAAAGAAAGAACTACAAGGCTAAAGGCTATAAAAAAACTTATAAAAAACAACAGAATAAAAAGCCAGGAAGAACTGCTCGGCCATCTTTTAACCGAGGGGTTTGAAGTAACCCAGGCAACTCTTTCGCGGGATTTAAAGCTTTTAAAAGTTGGAAAACTCAGCGACGGTCATGCCGGATACGTTTACACCTTACCTGGCGAAGATGAAAAGGGCGAAAATGAAGAACTTTTTGTTCAGGATTTTTTGCGTGGCTACGTAAGCATTGAATGGAACGCAACAACTGTTGTAATAAAAACTTTTAGCGGTCAGGCAAACTCTGTTGCTAATGCCTTAGACAGCCTTAATTTAGAAGAAATCTTAGGAACTGTTGCCGGAGACAACTGCATTTTTGCAAGCCTTAGGGAAGGAATTTCAGGCGAACAGTTTATAAAAGTATTAAAAAAACATATTCCAAATTTAGACGAATAAAATAAGTTTTATACAACTGTCAGTTTTTTTTGCGTGAGCGGGTGTAAGGATGCGCAAAGCGCAATGTTTGCGACAGCAAACATCGAAGGCGCAGGGACGCCGTAGTCCTGAAACACGCGACGGCTAAAAGCCGGCACGCCCGTAAAAAGCTCAAACACTTTTTTATTTTTTATTTTTTGTAATCCTAAAAGCAGTAAGCTATAATAAATCTATGCTTACATTAAAAATTGATGACAAAAAAATTGAATTTCCATTTGGTATTCCCGGAACAAAGGTTGTTCCATTCTTAAAAAAAGGCTCTGCACCGGTTGTTGCCTTACGGTTTAATAACGAAATTTATTCACTTACGCGCCACATTCTTACAAACGGCACAGTTGAACCAATCTTTTTAAACTCAAGGGAAGGAATGTATATTTACAGGCGTTCTCTTTCCTTTATTCTTTCGGCTGCGGCCCATAAATTGTTTCCGGGCAAGCGGCTTGTAATAGGACACAGTCTTGGGGCCAGCTATTATTACACTTTTGATGATTCTCCGGTTACAAAAGAACAGGTACAGGCTCTAAAGCAGGAAATGCAGTCTCTGGTCAAAAAAAATGAAGAAATTACGATGCATTTTATGTCTTACCAGGATGCCTGCGAACTTTTTGAAAAATACGGCTTAAAAGATTCAAGACAGCAGCTTGAATACACCTGCCCTCCAATGATTATGTTCAACATGCTCGGCAATTACTTTGACATTTACCAGGGGCCATGTCTTGAGCGGACAGGACTCGCCGAAAGTTTTGATCTTACGCCTTATGACGAAGGCTTTCTGCTGATTTTTCCTGCAAGTCCGCAGAGCATGGAATTAAATTCTTTTACGGATTCTCCAAAGATTTTTGAAATTTATAAAAAATACAAGGAATGGGGAAAACAGGTAAACGTAAAAACTTCTGCCGACTTAAATAAACTGATTTTAACAAGGCAGATTAACGATTTTATTGATATTACAGAAACGTTCCAGTCACAGAATTATGCTTCGGTTGCAATGCAGATAAGACAGAAAAAAAATGTAAAGGTTGTTTTAATTGCTGGTCCTTCTTCTTCGGGTAAGACAACATCTGCAAAAAAACTTGCGATGCATTTAAAAGCTGTAGGATACACGCCAAAAGTAATTTCGCTCGACAATTATTATGTTGGCCGGGAAAAAAATCCAAAAGACGAAAACGGCAACTACGATTACGAATGCTTAGAAGCCCTGGATATTCCTCTGCTGAATCAAAACTTAAACGATTTATTTGAAGGCAGGGAAGTTGAAATTCCTTCTTACAATTTTGACATTGGACAGCCTTATTACACAGGCGAAAAAATGACTCTTGGCGAAAATGACATTCTGATACTGGAAGGAATCCACGCCCTAAACGACAAACTTACTCCAAAAGTAAAAAATGAATATAAATTTAAGATTTATCTTTCTGCCCTGACACAGTTGAATGTAAACGACCACACAAGAATTGCTTCCAGCGACAACCGGCTTTTGCGTCGCATTGTACGAGACTCAAAATTCAGAGGAAAGAGTGCTGCAGCAACAATTGGAATGTGGGAAAGTGTACAAAAAGGCGAAAAACTGCATATTTTTCCGTTCCAGAACAATGCCGATGCGGTGTTAAACACAGCCCTGGATTACGAAATTCCTGTATTAAAGGTTTATGCAAGCCCTCTTTTAATGGCCGTAAAACCAGACTGCCCTGAATACAGCGAAGCTATAAGACTTTTGTGCTTTTTATCTAACTTTGACCAGATTCCGGAAACTTATGTTCCAAAGCAGTCGATTGTAAGGGAATTTATAGGTGGCTCAAGCTTTCATTATTAAAAAGGCGCGAAGTGTGCATGGACTTTTTGTCTGTGCACTGTAGCCCCGATTGTAACGGCGCCGAAGGCGTAGTTTGCAAAACTATGGAGCGCAAGCGGAACCGTGGAAAGCGGGCGCGAAAAACAAAATGCGCTCCAAAATAAAAAATTACTTTCTTGACTGCCTTGAGTTTACGATGTCGTCGAGTTCAACAGCCTCCCGGCGGGCATTTTCGAGTTTCCACTCGTTTTGTCGGCTTTCTTTTAGTTTTTCGAGGGCTTTTACTTTTAGCATGGCTTCTTTCATTTTCTGCCTCTTTTCTTCGGTTTCTAAGTGCGCGGTGGTAAGTTCCTGCAAAAGTTTTTCTTTACGCTGGTCGAGAAGAGCAAGATAGTTATTGAGATTATAAAGCTCAAAGGCATTTTTTATGCTGCCGGCAGTTTTTAGAGTTTTGACACGCTGTTCTGCGACAAGGTCTAAAGTTGACTGAATCTGAGTTTCTTTTGTAACGGCTTTTCCTAGTTCCGCCTGTGCCTGTTTTTCTTCAAACTGGCGGAGATTGAGGATTTTTTGCATTGAAAAAACAAATTTTTTCATACAAGGCTACCCGTTTTTTATTTACAGAGCGGAAGTTGAATTGATTGCGTTTGCCGTCTTTGCAAGAATACTGTCAACTGCGCCTGAAGGCTGGTTTTCGACTGAAAGTTCATTTGAAGAAACAACGTCGTCTATTTTGCGTTCCTGAACAAGCTGGGCTGTTGATTTTTTGCCCTGGCCTGCAAGTTCGTCTGCTTCGTCTTCTGGAATTTCAACCCCGGAAACTGCGCTTAAAATCTGCAGGGTATTTTCGATTGAACAATGGTCGGTTTTTGACTGTGTTAAAAGTTCTTCGATTGCGGCGTGTTTGTCGATTGCTTCGTCAATTTCTGCGCTGTTGCCTTTTGCGTAAACGCCGGCGTTTATCATGTCTTTGTTTTCTTCGTAAATCGAAATTAAACGGCTGACCTTGTTTACAGCCTTTTGTGTCTGAGGGCCTGTAACGTCGTCCCAAAGACGGCTGATCGAAGTTGTAATGTCGATTGCCGGAAAATGGCGTTCCTTAAAAAGTTTTTTGCTTAAAACAATGTGGCCGTCGAGAGTTCCGCGAACTTTGTCGCTTACAGGCTCATTTAAATCGTCGCCGTCAACAAGAACTGTGTAAAAAGCTGTAATTGAGCCTTTGTCGTTTGTTCCTGTCCGTTCAAGCAGTTTTGGAAGCATGTCCCATACGCTTGCAGGATAACCGCTTTGGGTCGGAGGCTCGCCGTTTGCAGTTCCTATTTCGCGCTGAGCATGACAGAATCGGGTTACGCTGTCCATCATAAGCATAACGTCTTTACCCTGGTCGCGGAAATATTCAGCAATTGCAGTAGTTGTATAAGCAGCGCGCAGGCGCGAAATTGAACTCTGATCTCCTGTAGCAACAACAACGACAGAACGCTTCATTCCTTCCGGGCCTAAGTCGTGCTCGATAAAGTCCATAACTTCGCGTCCACGTTCTCCAATAAGACCGATAACGTTAATATCCGCATTTGTATTGCGGGCAATCATAGAAAGCAAGGTAGACTTTCCAACTCCAGAGCCTGCAAAAATACCAATGCGCTGACCTTTTCCGCAGGTCAAAAGAGAATCAATTGCGCGCACTCCGGTAACAATGCGTCTGTTAATGTCTTTTCTTGTATATGGATTTGGAGCCGGGGCAATGGCGGGATAAAAGTCGTCATTCTGTAACGGCCCTTTACCGTCATAAGGGCGACCGAGAGCGTCTATTACTCTTCCAAGCAGTTTGTTTCCGACAGGAACGCGAAGTTCCTTGCCGCTTGCAACAACTTCGCTGCCAGCAACGATTCCTTTTGTGTCGCCGTAAGCCATTAAATTGACGATATTTTCGTCTGTATCAAAACCGACAACTTCCGCCGTAAGTTCTGTGCCGTCAGCATTTTTTATGGTGCACAGTTCACCGATTTTAGCATAAGGGCCAGCACTTCTGATCATAAGACCTTTTATTGCAGTTACACGCCCTGTGTACAAAATAGTTTCTGTGTCTATGACAGTCTTTAAATATTTACTAAAGAATTGTTCCATGCTTTCCACCCCAAAGCGTTTGTGTCAAAAAAGTTACTGTTGTTTTTGAGCTTCTTTTTTCTGAACAGTTTTGAGTGGTGAAATTTCAAGAATCTTGCCTTCAAGTTCTGCCAGCTGGCTTGAAATTCTTGCGTCAATTGCACCAAAGTCCGTTTCTACAATGCAGCCGCCCTTGTCAACAGAACTGTCTTCGACAAGAGTTATGCCAGCAACATTTTCTACCTGGGCGGTAAAATCTTTTATGTGCTCTGTCAAAAGCTTTACGTCTTCAAGATTTACACGGATCGTAACGTTTCCACGGGTTTTTACTTTTTTGAGCGCAGAAAGAACATTTGCCATTACAACCTGTTTCTGGTTTTCTGACATAATTTTTACGATTTTTTTAGAAATCAGCAGAACAAGCTGAACTACCTGCTCTTCCGTTTCGTTTAAAATTTCTTCACGACGAGATAAAACTGTTTCGAGGATTTTGTGCGAGCGTTCAATAAGACGGTTAACTTCTGACTTTCCGCTTTCAAAACCAGCTTCCTGGCCGGATTTAAAACCTTCATCGTAGGCAGACCTTTTTAAATCATCGCGTTCAATCTGAGCCTTTGCGGCAATATCGTCCGCCTGAACTTTTGCATCGTTTACGATTTTCCGGGCGTCGTTTTCTGCATCTGCCTTTATTGTCTGCGCTTCGTCGCTCTGTCTTTTTACTTCTGCAAAGGCTGCGTCTTTTGCGTCTTCTACAATTTTGTCAGCCTGAGCCTGCGCCTCGTCGAGCATCTGCTGTTTTTCTGCTTCCCACTGAGTTTTAAAAAGCTCTGCTTCTCGCCTTAAATCGTCAGCAGTCGGACCTGTATACTGAGGAACTTCTTCAACTTCAACTTCTTCAACCGGCTCTTCAAAAGTGTGCACAAGGCCGAGTTTGAACTCTCCGGTTTTTGTTTTTACTTCGCCTGGCTGAAACAAGTTTTTATTCATTTCTTTTCCTTTTTTTTAATTATTCGGGTGGCTTTTTGCTTCGCAAAAACCAGGCTTTCCGGGATTGCGCTTTCGCTTCATTGGCACTTGCGTGCCAACGGCTTTGCCGTCCCTCCAATCCTTGCCACGTTAAAAATTCTAAACAACAAGTTCGTCTTCACCAGAACGGGCAATGACGATTTCTCCACCATCTTCAAGACGACGGATCGTAGAAACAATCTTTTGCTGAGCTTCTTCTACATCCTTTAAGCGGACAGGGCCCATAAATTCCATATCTTCTTTTAACATGCTTGCAGCACGTTTTGACATATTACGGAAAATCTTGTCCTGAACTTCAGTATCAACCGACTTGAGGGCTTTTGCAAGTTCCTGGGTATCGACTTCGCGCAGAACTTTCTGAATTGCACGGTCGTCGAGCATAACAATATCTTCGAATACGAACATTCGCTTTTTGATTTCTTCTGCCAGGTCCGGATCGTCTTCTTCGAGAGATTCGATAATCTGTTTTTCTGAAGAACGGTCAACAAGGTTGAGAATTTCAACGATGGATTCAACACCACCGGCAGCAGTGTAGTCTTCGCTGGACAATGTAGAAAGCTTCTTTTCGAGAACGCGTTCAACTTCGCGCAAAACGTCAGGAGAAGTACGGTCCATTGTTGCAAGACGACGAGAAACTTCCGGCTGGATTTCTGCCGGAAGGTTCTGCAAAATAATTGCAGCCTTGCTTGGTTCAAGGTAAGCGAGAATCAAGGCAATTGTCTGCGGATACTCTGTCTGGATAAAGTTTAAAAGATGCGATGGATCTGTGCGGCGGATAAAATCGAACGGACGAACCTGCAAGCTCGAAGTTAAACGGTTAATAATATCGATTGCTTTTTGAGAACCAAGCGACTTTTCAAGCAGTTCGCGGGCATAATCAATACCACCAGTCGAAATAAAGTTCTGTGCCTGCATCAAATCCTGAAATTCTTCAAGAACCTGATCCTTAAAATCTGAATCAACTGTTTCGAGGCGGGCAATTTCGAAAGTTAAGGTTTCTACTTCGTCTTCGCGCAAATGCTTCATAATTTCAGAAGAAACATCGCTTCCAAGCGAAACTAAAAAAATTGCTGCCTTTTGACGGCCTGTTAAACTTTTATAATCTTTTGCGCCGGATTTTTTTCCACCGGCAGGTTTTACATTAGATGGCTTTGAAGCAGCCTTTGCTTTTTCATCTGCCATAGACTATTCCTCCATAAGCCATGTTCTTATTAACATTGCAACATCTTCCGGATGCTCTTTTGCCATTGCAATTGCATTTTCCTGTAATTCAGCACGCTTACGCTCTTCGACGGACATTGTAACGTCCTGCATTCCGTCCTGTTTTGCTTCCCACAGGGCTTTTTCGCGTTCTGCCTGCTGTCTTCGTAAAATTTCTTCTTCGCGCAGTCTTCTTCTGCGTTCCATTTCGCGGCTTACAAAGCGGAAAATTATAAAGGTAACAAGCACAACTGCGACTGCTGCCAGAGAAAGAAGAATTGTTTTTCTTGTTTCTTCTTTTTTGTGGTATGCGTCTTCTTCTGCCTTCCATTCTGCATTACGCGGAATTGCAATACTTGTAACCGTTACCGAATCTCCGCGAGACTTAGACCAGGCAATAGCATCTTTTATAAGGTTTGTAAGATCTTCGATTACATTTTGACTAATCGGATGATAGATTCTTAAAAAATTACCAATTGCAATGCGCGCATTAGCTAAATCAATTCCATTTGTCTGACAATATTCTTTCCAGGTTCCGATATTGTCGTCGTCAATGATTATAGGCTTTCTGTTTTTATCAAGGATTGTTTCCCAATAACCGTCAATGTTTACAGAAGCAGTAATTCTTAAAAGCTTACTGTTTTGAATCGTGTGTCTCTGTTCAGTATTAACGACATTATTCTGAGTAACGCCGGTTTCTACAGATTTTCCAATCATATTGGACATATCTGAATAAACCGGCGGATTCTGTCCTTCAACTCCGGCAGGTCCTTCCGGATTGTAGCCGGTGCCAGTCCATTCCTTTGTTACAGTCTGCGAAGAAATCGGCAGATAATCTCTTTTTTCTGTCGTATCGTAAGGTTTATCCGGATCCTGGGCTGTAATTTCGATCGGAGTATAAATTGTCTGTTCCCTCGTTACAGGGTTCATGTCTTTTTCGATTCTTATGTTAAGGTCGCGGACACGGTCATAACCGTTAAAGTTTTTCTGAAGCATTTCGAGAACTTTTTTCTTTAATTCTGCTTCTTCTTTAGAAACAATTTTTGCTTCTTTTTGAATATTGTCCAGACGGTCGCTTTCTGCAAGACTTTCAAAATCGTTTAAAACCGTTCCGTGGTTATCCTGCAAGGTTAAATTTTCTGCAGTAAGGCCAACAACAGAGCGCAGGATTAAATCCTGCAAGCCTTTTAACTGTTTGCGGTTTTCCGGCATTGTGCTGTTTGGCTTAAAAGTAACCGTTACCGAAGCTGTTACAGGTTTTTGGTCACTAGAAAAAAGTTCTTTTTCTGGAGAAGTAATTACAACATTGGCATTTACAATATCATCCAGCGAAAGAATATGATTTTTAAGCTGTTTCTGAAGTGCATTCTTAAGCTTTACATTACGTTCAAAATCGGTATCAGACCAGCTGCTCTGATTAAAAACATCAAAAGGGTCAATATAATTAGGAACAACGCCAGCAACGACAAGTTTTTCTTTTAAATCTTTTGCAGTTTTACGGTCGTTTACAATAATAAGATTGTTTTCTACTCTGTAGTCAATATTATCAAGATCTAACGCCTGCGTAACGGCATCTAAATCGGTTTCGTTGCGAAAAGGAGTATTAAAAAGTGCAACACCAGTCGGCGCACTACTAACTCTGAACATTGCCACAATTGCAATGATTACAAGGACAACGATTCCAAGAAAAATACCTTTTTGAACAGGCTTCCACTTTGCCCAAAGTTCTTTTATTTTAGACGGTAGCTGTTTAAGCCATTCGATCATCTGACCCCTCCCGTGACCGAAATCCTAAAAAAATTCTCTTTTATAATAACATTTTTATTTTTCAAAGAAAAGCGTCTAGCGAGTTGTCTGTAATTCTGACCAGCCGGTTACAAGACGGTCAATAACAGTCTGCGCTAAAGACAAAGACATCTGGGCTTTTGCCATTGCAGTTGTAACGTCGTGAATATCAACTGAATCCGGATCTGTAATCAATTTATTCTGAACCCTCGAAACATTGAGCTGCTGTTCATTTACGCCGTTTACAGCTTCGAGAATAAAAGATTCAAAAGTTCCAGCTTTTTTATTTTCTGTTTTACTCTGTGAATTCTGATTTGTAAAAGGAGTAGAAAGTGGAGCTGTGCCCGAATGAGCTTCGTGTGTACGAGTCATTTGTGGCGCACTCATAATCTGCATAACGTTCATTAAAATTATCCCCCTGCTAAATTCCCACATAAAAATTTTAACCTAATTGAATTTTCTTGTCTATAAAAAACAGATTCTAAAAAACAACAGTCAGGATAAAAATCCACCGGAAATACAAAAAGTTCAAATTTCGTAAATTTTATGGGCGTATGTGTCTGTCTAAAAAAAAACGTAAAACCTTAGTCAGCAGATAACTTTCTGAGCCAAGACCACCAGGAATAATACAAAGCAGGTCTTAGACAGCCACACCACGCTTTTCGTGGCTACGGCGTCAACGCGCCTCCGGTGCTGCGCACCCGCTTACGCGGCCACTACAATCGTTTACGCAGTAAAAAAATTAAAATTAAGCTCTGCCAATTTCCAATGCGGCAGAGAACATATCCTTTGAGCCCTGGATTACAGTTGAATTTGCTTCGTAAGCACGGCTGGCAGAAATCAAATCAACCATTTCGTTTACGATGTTTACATTCGGGTACTCAACATAGCCTTTATTTGGTCCCGACTGAATTGCATCCGCATTTGTAGGATCCCAGACCATGCGTCCCTGGCTTGTATCTTTTACAATTTCCTTTACGCGAACCCCAAGTCCAGGTCCATTGTCCTGATCTGCACTTACAAAAGGAGAACGCCATGTAGGATGTTTAGAAGAAACGGCCTCTAAAACAACAGAAGATTTTTTAAAAGCACCGCCTTCTGGAGTGCGGGTTGTAGAAACATTTGCAATATTGTTTGAAATAACGTCTGTGCGTAAGCGTTCAGCGCTCATTCCAGTTGCTGCGATATTTATTGAAGTAAACATTCCCATAATCACACTCCTTATAAAAACTCCGCGTTAGCGGTGAGCCACGGATGGCGAAAATCACAGTTTGTGAAAGCAATGCTTGAACAAACTGTAGTGACAAAAACTAAGGCTCTACTTGCGCATTGCAAGTTTTACCTGACTAAATTCAAAATTCTGCATCTGTGTTAAAAGTCTGTAGTTCATTTGAATTTTAAGGATATTCATGGCTTCGTATTCTGCATCTACGTTATTGCCGTTTGCTTTTGCAGTTGTCTGATAATCTGTTACACGGCGTGGTTCAACTTCTTTCCAGTCGTAAGGTTCATTTAAAGCAATATGACGCTCGTCTGTGCGTGTAAGTTCCATGCGGTGAGCTGTGTCATTTTCGCTTTCAAAAGCGCGTTTTAATTCACTTTCGAAATTTACAGTCTGCCGCTTATACTTTGGAACTTCCGCCATTGCGATATTATTTGCTGTAACCTGGTAACGCAGTGAACTTACATCCATTGCGCGCTGTAAAAGTTCAACCGATCGTGTAAAAGTATTCATACCTAAATTATCGGATTTTTAAAATTGAATTTAAGAACTTTTTAGAACAAAATTTAATTGGAATTAAATCTTTTTAAAAATTCCTTCATGCGTTCTGTTTTTGGAGCATTTATTATTTGTTTTGGCTCGCCCTGCTCTACGATTACTCCGTTATCAAGAAAAATCAGCTTGTCGCTTATATCGCGGGCAAAAGCCATTTCGTGAGTTACGACAATCATCGTCATTTTTTCGTTTGCAAGGTCGCGGATAATTTTCAGGATTTCGCCTGTAAGTTCAGGATCAAGGGCACTTGTAGGCTCGTCAAAAAGCATAATTTCTGGTTTTAATGCAAGTGAACGGGCAATACTTACACGCTGCTGCTGTCCACCGGAAAGTTCACAAGGATAATGATTTTCTTTTCCGCTAAGCCCAATGCGGTTTATGAGTGCCATTGCGTTTTGGGTGGCCTGCTCCTTAGAAATTTTTAAAACAGAAACCTGAGGATCTACAATATTTTTTAAAACTGAATAATGCGGAAAAAGATTAAAATTCTGAAAAACAAAGCCCAGATTAAGTGCAATTTTTTGTCTTAAAGCCTTGTCGGCATAAACTCCGTCTTCTACAAGTTTTTGACCGCAGATTTCAATAGTTCCGCCCTGAACAGTTTCTAGCTGGGCGATAGAACGCAAAAGTGTAGATTTTCCAGAACCGGAAGGACCGATAATTCCTAAAACTTCGCCTTTTTCTATTTCAAAAGAAATGTCGTCAAAAACTCTTACGTCATCAAAACTTTTTTTTAAATTTTTTACGGAAATTATAGACATTTTCTATTCTCCTAGCGGTAATAATCTAATTTTTTTTCCAGTTGAATAAAAAAGACTGTAACAAGCCAGTTCATTACAAAGTAAAAAATTCCGGCAATAAAAATCGGAGTCGTGCTAAAAAGACGGCTGGAATGCGTCTGGGCAGTTCTTAAAAGTTCAACTACGCCGATAACGCTAACCAAAGCAGTGTCTTTTACCAGTGTGATTACTTCGTTTCCGATTGGAGGAACGATTTTTTTTACAACCTGAGGAAGAACAATCTTAAAAAATGTCTGAACCTTTGTGTAACCCAAAACTTTTGCAGCTTCGTACTGTCCGGCAGGAATTGACTGCAAACCACCACGATAGATTTCTGCAAAATAGCAGGCATAGTTTACAGAAAGAGCAACGATTGCAGCGGTAAAGCGGTTCCATGAAAGCCTGAAAAGGTAGAAAGGACCAAAATAAACTACAATCAGCTGCAACATGAGCGGAGTTCCGCGGATTATAAGCAAAAATGCATTTGCCAGCATTGACAGCGGTTTTATTTTTGACATGCGGGCCATTGTAATTGGCAGTGCAAGAGGAATTGAAAAAATCAATGTCAGAAAAAAAACTTCAATCGTAACTACACTCGACTGAAGCATTGTTAAAATCATTTTTGCCATAGTTTTATAAAAAAAATAAAAAGAGGCTGTCTGAAAAGCAAAAACGCTATAAAGCGAAGTTGCCGGACAGCCTTTGTTTAATTGCTAGTTTTTACCGATTGAAGTAATGTCCGAACCGAACCACTTTGTCGAAATCTTTTCTACAGTTCCATCGGCATACATTGCTTCGAGAGTCTGCTGAACTGCGTCTGTAAGTTTTACGTCGTTTTTGCGGAATGCAATTCCGTATTCTTCTGGAGAAAGCTGTTCTTCGAGAACAACGAAAGGTTTACCAGATGTTGCAATTGCATAGTTAGCAACGATGAGATCCATTACAACGCCGTCGACGCCACCAATTTCAAGGTCATTGAGAGCCATGATATTGTCTTTAAACTCAATTACTGATTTTACAGAAGCCTTAAATTCAACTGCTTCTTCGAGGGCGTCGGCTGCAGAAGAACCAGCCTGCAATCCGATTGTTTTTCCTGCAAGGTCTGCAAGTTTAGTTACTCCGGAATTTTTGCGAACAACTAAAACCTGAGCATTTTTTAAATATGGCTTAGAAAAAGAAAGGGCATTTTTTCTTTCTTCTGTGATTGTAAGACCGTTCCAGATGCAGTCAACGTTGCCTGTTGCAAGTTCCTGTTCTTTTGAATCCCAGTTAATCGGCTGAGCACGGAATTTTACACCAAGACGAGAAGAAACTTCTTTTGCAAGGTCAATGTCAAAGCCTACGATTTCGTTCGAATCATCTCTAAAGCCCATTGGAGGGAAAGAATCATCGAGACCAAGAATAAATTCTCCACGGCTTTTTAATGCTTCGAGGGAATTATCTTCGGCTGATTTTTTTGAACAGCCTGCGAGCATTGCAACTGCTACTGCAAATGCAAGTACAACAAACGTTTTTTTCATATTTTTACTCCAAAATAAAAATTTTTACTTTAGTGCGTTAGGGGGTGGAGCACCGGCTTTGCCGTTCGCGTCAGCGAATGAAGCGATTAGCGCAAGTGCGGAACACCCGACGGCAGTTTACTGCCGGAACGCCCAAAAACTAAACTTTTCCATTACAAAATGAAAGAAGTTTTTTTATCTGCTCCCGGGTTTGTTCAGGGCTTGGGCCTCCTGTCGTTTTTCTTGCACGCATGCACGCCTCTGGGGTAATTTTTTCAAAAAGGTCGGCTTCGAAAAGAGGACTGATTGCTTTTACTTCTGCAAGTGTAAGTTCTTCGATAGCTTTTCTGCCAGTATCAATAGCAAGACGAACACACTGTGCTGCAAGTGAATGAGCTGTTCTAAAAGGAATTCCTTTACAAACAAGATAGTCGGCAACATCTGTGGCATTTGCAAAACCGCCTTCGCAACTTGCTGCCATTTTTTGTGTATTCCACTTTGCACTGGAAATCATTGCTTCAAAAACGATTATGTTTCCCTGAACACAGTCGAGGGCGTCAAAAAGTGGTGCTTTGTCTTCCTGCATGTCGCGGTCGTAACTCATTGGAAGAGCCTTCATCATTGTAAGCAGGTTTACAAGGTCCCCATAAACCTTGCCTGTGCGTCCGCGGATAAGTTCGGCAAAATCAGGATTTTTTTTCTGAGGCATGATTGAAGAGCCGGTTGACCATTTTTCGCTTAAATCGATAAAGGCAAACTCTGTGGTTGACCAGTAAACGACTTCTTCACACATGCGGCTTAAGTGCATTTGAATTAAGGCAAAATCGCTTGTAAATTCAATACAAAAATCGCGATCGGCAACGCTGTCTAACGAATTTTGAGTAACTCCGTCAAAGCCTAAAAGATCTGCAACCTTTTCGCGGTTTAACGGAAGGTCAGATCCGGCAAGAGCGCCGCTTCCTAAAGGAGAAAGTGAAACTCTTTTTAAGCTGTCGCTGAGACGATCGTAGTCTCGAACAAGCATCCACGCCCAGGCACAAAGGTGCTGTGCTAAAGTTCCCGGCTGAGCGTGCTGCATGTGAGTGTAGCCTGTTAAAAGCGAAGTTGTGTGTTCATTTGCAATATTTGCGAGTGTTTTTATTAGAGAAGCAAGCTGTTTTTGTAACTCTGGAATTACACGTCTTAAATAAAGGCGTTCGTCCAGGGCGATTTGATCGTTACGACTGCGGCCTGTGTGGAGTTTTCTGCCGCTTTCGCCAATCCGGTCAGTTAAGGTTGCTTCGATAAAAGAATGAATATCTTCTGCAGAATAGTCTATCTGAAGTGCTCCAGACTTTAAGTCGGCTTCGATTGAATCAAGTCCAGATTGAATTTCGTTATTTTCCTTTTCTGAAATGATTTTCTGAGAGCAAAGCATTGAAGCATGTGCCTTAGATCCGTGAATATCATCTAAAGCCATGCGTTCATCCACGTGAATGGAAGTTTCAAATTCGACTGCTGCTGCATCCGGACCTTCTGCAAAGCGTCCGTGCCATAAAGCTGCATGATTATCTTTAGTCATTGTTCCGTGAGATTCATTTTTCTGCATAATCAGCGATTATAATGATTTTAGGATTTATGCTCAACGTGGATTTTTTATAGAAAAACAGGTCCGCCTTTGTGCAAAAAG
>CAVJSA010000010.1:47308-50369 GCA_963651875.1 Lachnospiraceae bacterium
GTTCCGTAGCCCATTGTTCCAAGTCCGCCAGAAGTAAGGAATGTTCTCGGTTTTGTAAATGGATAGAACTGAGCCGTCCACATCTGATGTTCACCGACTTCGGTTGTAATAAAAGTGTCGCTGCCGGCATATTTATTTACGGTTTCGAGCATAAATTTAGGGTTAACTGAATTTGGCTTTACTGCGTTATAACTTGCAGGAATTTCTTTTTTCCAGCCTTCAATTTTTGCAATCCATTCCGGTCTTTCTTTTTTTTCAATCAGCGGAATAAGTCTTGTAAGAATTGATTTTAAATCTCCGACAAGTTCAGCGCCTGCAGGAATATTTTTATTGATTTCGGCCGGGTCAATATCAATATGGAATACGGTTGCGTGCTCTGCAAACTTTTTAGGATCTCCTATTACGCGATCAGAAAAACGAGAACCAAGGGCTAAAACAAGGTCGCTTTCTGTAACAGCCATGTTGCTTGCTCTTGTTCCATGCATTCCGACCATCCATGTACAAAGCGGATGATCTGCAGGGAACACGTCGCGTCCCATAAGGCTTTCTGAAACTGGAACCTGTGCTTTTTCTGCAAGCTCGAAGAGTTCTTTTTCGGCACCAGAAATTTTAATTCCACCGCCTGCATAAATTACAGGGCGGACAGATTTATTGATCAGTTCTGCAGCCTTTTTTATTTCTTCGTCAGAAGGAACCTTTACCGTTACAACACGTTTAAAGTTTGAATTTTCTCTAATAAGGGAATCAAGACCATTATCGCCTTTTTTTAAAGGTTCAAATTCACAAAAAGCGGCTGTAATATCTTTTGGAATATCGATTAAAACCGGACCTGGTCTTCCGGACTTTGCAATTATAAATGCCTGACGGATTATATCTGCAAGGTCTTCAACCTTTTTAACCATAAAGTTGTGCTTTGTAATTGGAAGAGTAACACCTGTAATGTCAATTTCCTGGAATGTATCTTTACCGAGAAGCGGAGTTCCAACATTGCAGGTAATTGCTACGATTGGAACAGAATCCATGTAAGCTGTTGCAATTCCTGTAACAAGGTTTGTAGCTCCAGGACCAGAAGTTGCCATACAAACGCCTACACGTCCGGTAGAACGCGCATAACCGTCAGCAGCGTGGGCTGCAGCCTGTTCGTGTGCAGTAAGAATGTGATTAATGCGGTCTGAATTTTTATAAAGAGCATCATAAATATTGAGAATATTACCACCAGGATAACCAAAAACAGTGTCTACTCCCTGCTCTACTAAACATTCAATTACAATCTGCGAACCATTAATTTTCATATTGCGTTCAAACCGCCCCTGTTAAATTTTATTTTATTGAATAATAAATGACAGAATCATTATCTGCTGTAAAAAAAAGAATTAAAAAAGTTGATTTTCATAAAACTTTCATAAATAGAATTATTGTGAAAAACGACTTGATTATAATATTTATTTATTCCTTGCTCAATAAGTCGTAAAAGCCGCAAATTTTTCGTCTTTGATGTTTTTGCCATATCTTGCATTTTTTCTTTTAAGAATATAGATTCTCATCTGCGCAGTTTATGATTCCTCATAACTCTCCTGCGCATTATAAATCAAAATTCTTATGGAGGCGGGCGTTATTGCGTCCACACACTTATGAAAAAACTTTTCAATTTTTTCCGCTCCGAACTTGAAGACTACAAAGTTCTTCTTCGGAACATTCCTTCCCTTACAGTTACCCTTTTTATTATGTCAGTTGTTTGTGCAAACCTTCTTGCAAACAAGGAACTTATCAGCTGGAAATACCTGGCACTCGACTGCGGTTTTACATTCAGCTGGATTATGTTTTTGTGCATGGACGTTATCTGCAAACGCTGGGGAACTAAAGCTTCGATTAAAGTTTCTTTTTTAGCTCTTTTTGTAAATCTTTGTCTTACATTGATTTTTGCGCTTTTGTCTAAGGCTCCCGGAATGTGGGGAGAATTCTACGCGACAGAAAATCCGGAAGTAAACAGAGCATTAAACGCAACTTTTGGAGGTTCGTGGTATGTTGTTTTGGGTTCAGCCCTTGCTTCGATTACATCGTCAGTTGTCAATTCAGTTTTAAACGGTGCAATCGGTAAAATTCAAAAGACTAACGGATTTCTGGCATTTGCTGCCCGCTCGTATATTTCTACAGCGGTCGGTCAGTTTGTAGACAATTTTATCTTTGCTACTGTTGTTTCAAAAATCTTCTTTGGCTGGACATGGACACAGGTTATAATCTGTTCTGCGGTAGGCGCCTTTTTTGAACTTTTATGCGAAGTTATTTTTTCTGGCATTGGATACAAAATTGTCCGCCAGTGGGAAAAAGAAAACGTCGGCAAAGATTATTTTGAATACAGGGCTTCTCTAAAAGCAAAATGAAAGTTTTAATAACAGGAACAGGCAGAGGAATCGGCAGAGCCTGCGCTGCTAAATTTCTGGCAGAAGGTCACAAAGTTTACGGAATTGACACTCAGGAAGATTCAATTTCAACTGCTTCCGACATTCAGAATTCAAAAAACTATACTCACTTTATTGCAGATATTTCTGAGAGTTCGTCTTTGCCAGAAATTGAAGGAATAGAAATTCTTATTAACAATGCAGGAATTCAAACTGCAAGCCTTGAGATTACCGAAGGTGAAAAAGACATAAAAACAAATCTTTTGGGAACAATGAATGTAACTGCAAAATATGCATTCCAGCCAAAGATAAAGTCTGTACTTTTTAATGCTTCTGTTTCTGCCCTTAACGGCAACGAGTTTCCGTCTTATGTTGCTTCTAAAGCCGGAATCGTAGGTTACATGAAAAACGCTGCAATAAAACTTGCAAATGAATACAGGGCAACCGCAAACGCAGTATGCTTTGGAGGCGTTATTACAGAATTGAATACGCCTGTAATGGAAAACAAAGAACTCTGGAAAAAAATAATGGATGTAACGCCATTAAAACGCTGGGCCACAAGTCAGGAAGCTGCAGAATGGATTTATTTTTTAACAGTCGTAAATAAGTTTTGCACAGGACAGGCAATTGATATTTCCGGCGGAGAGCGAAACTGCGCAGAC
>CAVJSA010000011.1:0-7605 GCA_963651875.1 Lachnospiraceae bacterium
GCAGCCACCATACAAAGAAGCTACTTAAACTGTCCTAAAAATTGGGGTCAGTTCACCCCCTCCCCCGCAACTACTCCCCACCCCCACCTCCCAAAACAAAAAACATCGTTTCTTGTTGCCTTAAAGTTTTTTTTTCCGATAATTAAGATATGACTAGAACTGATAGAAATCACATTATTACCTGGGTTTGGCTTGTGGCGTTTATTTTGTTTACGCCTCGCGTATGTGCCCAGACATTGCAGGAAGAAGCCGCAGACTCTGCAAAAACCAGACAGACTTTTGTTGAATACGGCAAAAAATATATTGGATGTCCTTATGTAAGCGGGGCTGTGGGTCCTAACTCTTTTGACTGCTCAGGATTTGTTTATGCAGTTTCGAGAGAATCAATCGGCTACCAGCTGCCACGCACAGTAAAAGCAATCTACGGTTTTTGCAAAATAATCGACGACTCAAAGCGCGAAGCCGGCGATCTGGTTTTCTTTAAGACAACTGGTTCAGACCAGCCAAGCCACGTTGGCATTTACATTGGCAACAATCAGTTTTTAAACTGCGCCTCTGACGGCCCAAACACCGGCGTAATCCTGAGTTCACTTAAAGAAGGCTACTGGAAAGGTAAATACTATAAAACCGGCAGATTTTTGCCTTCTTCTATTCTCCTAAAAGAACAGACTGCAGACGACGAAGTAGTCTCAGAAACAAAAAAAGCAGATTCTTCTTCAATTTTAAAACCGAACGTTACAAAAACAGCTTCTGCCACCAGGTCTAATTCAAAAAGTTCCAGCTCTTCGCCATTTATTAACAAAGTGATTCTCGACGGATCATTTTTTGTTGACTGGAATTTTTTTACTCCAGACAACTTCCGTTTAACGTTCCGCGGTTTAACTGCTGAACTCCACGCAATGTACCAGGGCAAAACCTTAAAACCTGGCGTTGGTTCATCTGTAAGATGGGACAGCGGAACTGGCGTAATTCAACTTCCGTTAGTATTCAGCTTAACAATGACAGACTATCTGCGCATTTTTGCAGGTCCTGTTTTTACAATCGGCAAACCTTATCTGCCTGGCGACAAGGACGAAAGAATCAAAGCTTCTGTCTTTCCGGGAATTATGGGGGTCTGCTTTAATTCACCTTCGTTTAAAGCCGGAAGAACTGACGTAAGCTTTGTTCAGGACATTCACTACACAATTTTTAACGACACCGACGGCAGTGCATTGAGCGCATTGAACAGCCTTGCAACCGGTCTTGTTTTTTCGAGTGGCGTACGTGTAACCTTGCCAATGTCTGCATTGCTTAAATAGTAAAAGGGGCATGCAGTCGCTGCACCAATGGAGAATTTTTATATGAAAACTTTTAACCTGCACAGATTCTTTCTTTTGTTTGCCTGCCTTGCTGTTGCAGGGTTAGTTTCGTGTTCAAGTTCAATCACCGTTACCGCAAAAAGCACAGACGGCGTAACCTTAAACTTTAATTCTTCATTTTCTAAAGAAGCCCAGACAGCCCTTTTATCTTTAACAGGCGCCCCGGATTCTTCAACAAATGCTCCGCTCATTAATGCCGGCGACGTAAAATCTTTTCTTTTAAGTTCACAGGCAACAAACGTAAAAGCACTCGTAAGCCCACAAAACGAAATCACTGCAAGTGGAGAATTTGCCCCTCTTTCTCAAAAAAAACTTTCCGAACTCAACATTCTAAAAAGAACAGTCACTAGCCTTTCTCTTTCGCTCGGTCCAGAGCAGATTACAGCCTTTTACAATTCTTTGCCGGAAGACACGCGCTCATATTTTGACCTTTTAATGATTCCATGCTTAAACGACGACCAGATGGACATTAACGAATACACGCAGCTTCTAGCGTCGGTTTATGGCACAACTCTAGCCCAGGAAATTGCAAACGGTCAGATAAAAATTGAACTAAATGCAGAAAACCTCAAAAAGACAGTCAAAGCTCAGATTACACTCGGTGAACTTTTTACGCTGACAGAACAAAAGACGTGGTCAGTTTCCTGGTAATCCGCTAAAATACAAACCATGGAAAGCGAACTCGAAAACCGTTTTTTTGCACTCGAAACAAAAATTGCCTACATGGACGATTTTATACAAAAACTTCAGACCGAAGTCGTCGAACAGCAAAAACTGATAGAAGTTTTAAGGGAAGAAAATAAAATTCTTTCAAGCCGGATTCTGGATTTGTCAGAAAATATCGATATTCCAAACAGAAAACCGCCACATTATTAATTTTTTATTGATTTGGGCGCATGGTGCTGTTAAAAACAGCACCACCGGGCTTTACGGGGTTCCGCGTCTGCGCGCTCCAATGGGGCAGGCAAGCCTGCCCCATCGCCTCCGGCGCCCCTCCAATCCCTTGCGCGAACAGCGCAAGGTCGTGCGCTTCTAGCGCACACGTAAAATAACAAGTTTGCGTCAGCAAACTTGCAGCGTAGCAGTCTGTTATCAAATCGCGCCACGGATAGCGCTAAAGACGGTAATACTGCACAAATTGCAACGCAATTTGTGGCCACGACAGGATGTCGTGCACACTCTTTGTCATTATCGGGCTTGACCCGATAATCTCATAAACATAAACAAAAAGCAGGAAGCATTATGGCTACATTGAACACTATTAAAAAATCTAAAACCAAAAAAGATTTTGGCCACGAAATGATAGATATTCTCTTTCAGGATGAATATATCTGCGTTATAAACAAGCCTACAGGTCTTTTAACCTGTCCTTATCCAGGCAGTCGCGCCCGCACAGCTCAAGGCATTCTCGAAGAACTTATGCGCAAAAACGGAACTTTTAGTGCAAATCACCGCCCATTTGTAGTTCACCGCTTAGACCGCGATACTTCCGGCGTAATGATGTTTGCCTTAACCGAAAAGGCTCAGAAAAAAATTATGGACAGCTGGCATCAAATGGTAACCGAACGTCTTTACCACGCCGTTGCAGAAAATCCAAAAAACAAAAAACTTGAACTGCCTTCTTCCGGTTTAATCGACGACGAACTTGCATTCAACTCGCATAATGTCGGCTTTGTTCCAAAAGAAGGCGACAAACCAAAACACAAGGGCGAAAAGGATTCGCTTTACGAACGCCACATAGAAGGCCACGGCGAAAACCGCCACTTTAAGACTGTGCCTGCGCGCACAAACTATAAAATAATCGAACGTGGACCGACCCACTCGCTTTTTGAACTTTCGCTCGATACCGGCAAAAAAAACCAGATTCGTGCACATCTTGCAAGCAAGGGCTATCCACTTGCCGGAGACGAAAACTATCGCGCAAAAACCGACAAGTTTGGGCGGCTGTGTCTGCATGCGCGCACCTTAGAATTTGTTCACCCGTACACAAACGAAACAATGCATTTTGAAGTAAAAGAACCTGCCCAATGGCTTGAATACGTAAAAAAAGGCGACGAGCACCCACAAATTCCAGTGTGGATACAAGCCTTAAACAACATATTTGAAAATTCTTCTGGCGAACACTTTCATTCCCGCGCAAACTCAAAAAATCCAAAAGTTGAATTAGGCTCAAAACGCCTAAGCCGAAAAGACCGCGCCCACATGAACTTTATCGAAGCCGGAAAAAAAGAACGATAAAAAAGTCACTGCCTAACCTTGTTGTTTTCTGTCATTGTCTCATCTTGTTATTTTTTTTGTCATTGTCGGGCTTGACCCGACAATCTATGTTGCTACAGTTCACCCAGGTTCTTAATCAATTCCGACGGTGTAAGTGCATAATTGTTTTTTACTTTCTGCCCCGCAATTGAATGCGCCAGGTCTGCAGAAATTGCAGCGTCTAACGGTTCGTAGCCCTGGGCAAGCAGTGAACAAATCATTCCGGCAAGACAGTCTCCGCTTCCACCTTTTGCAAGAGAAGGACTTCCGCACGGATTTATAAAAATTTCCGGACGCTTTTTTCCGCCTTTATCCGAAGCAAAACCAATAACAGGATTTGAACCTTTTACAAGCAGAACGCAACCAGGAAATTTTTTACAGAACAGTTCAACAAGTTCTATGCGCTTTTCAACACATTCATTTACGCTATAAGTACCCAAAGAGCACAATTCAAGCAAGGCTGAAAACTCTTTTGGATGCGGAGTTAAAACACAACCTTCTGCCCTTTTTTCTAAAACCGAAAGCACAGCCGGCGAATACAAAAAATCTGCATCAAGAACGCATTTTACTTCTGGATTGGCAATTAAATAATTTGCATAAAAGTCGGCAGCTTCTTCGCCTCTGCCAAGTCCCATTCCAACGCACAAAGCACTTACTTTAGAAGAAAATTCACTTGAACTGAGAAGTTCCATCGGAAAAAGTGTTTCTTTTTCTTTTAAAAATTCCTTATCAGGATTTATTAAAGTTACAAGCCCGGCACCAAACTTAAAGCAGGCATTTGCTGCAATAAGGGCCGCCCCGCTTTTTTGACCGAGAGCGATAAAGGCACTGCCAAAACTTCCTTTATTTACAAGATTTTTTGTCCTCAAAGGAAGGCGCATATCAGAGCGTTCAAGCAAAAAAACTTCCCTGTCTTCTGCCATAGCGTCAAAAGAAGATTCAAAAAGACTGCGGCTAATTCCAAGGTCGGCTATTTTTATAATTCCTGCATAATCTTTTGCATAATCGCTGTAAAGACAGATTTTATCTGCTCCCATTGTAACTGTTATGTCAGCACAAAAAGCCGTCTGGGCCAAAGTTCCATCGGCTCTAAGCCCGCTTGGAACATCGCAGGCAATTTTTTTACAATTGCTGAAATTTACTGCATTCAATGCCTGTTCGATTAATTCTCCGGTCTGGCCAGTAAAGTTTCCATAAAAGCCGCTTCCAAAAATACAGTCTACGACAGTTTTACAGGGATTCAATTCTTCGACAAAAAAATCATTCAAAGGTAAAATGCAGATTCCGCAGGCTGCTGCCCTTTGAGACTGGATAACGCACAATTCACTTTTTGGCGTGCCACACGCAAAAACCTTTATTTTAATCTTTCCGGCAAGGCGACGAGCAAGTGCATAACCGTCGGCTCCGTTATTTCCGCTTCCGCATAAAATAAAAACCTGTGTAAACGGACTGTCTTTGTTTTGTTCAAAAATCTGAGATTCGAGGGCTGCGGCAGCATTTTCCATCATAAGTTCTTCGGAAAGTGCGTATTTTTTTCTGCAGGCAGCGTCTAATTTTCGGGTGTCATAAAATAATTTTTGCATATAGTTTTCTCCACCGGGCTCGAACCGGCAATCTATTGTACAAAGAGATTGTCATATCAACTACGACAATGACATTTTAGACTCATCAGGTATTCCAATCGTTATTCATTTTTCAAAAATTCAAAATTGAACTTAAATAACCTTTTTTTCCAGCCATTTTTTTCCACAAAATCTTGCAAAAAACAGAGCGCCCCTAAAAATCCAGTCAATGTACATTCCAAACCATACGCCAAACAATGCAAAATGTGTGTTTCCAGGATAAGCGCTTAAAATCCATTTAGAAATAAGATAACTTCCTAAAACACGGAAAAGCCACATACTTACATTAGAAACAACCATTGTATATTTTGCATCTCCTGCCCCACGCAGAATATTCGGCATTGTAAAACTCATTGGCCAGAAAATTACATTTGCAATCATACAGCTTCTTATTACTAAAACTGCAAGCGACTGAGCCTGCTCCGTTAGATTAAAGATTCCCGTAACAAGTGGTGCAAAAACAAAGACAAGGCCAGCCGTTATAAACATTCCGCCGTAAGACAAAATCATCATCTTGCGGCCATAATACTTTGCCTGCTGTTTTTCGCCTGCACCAATGCACTGCCCGACAATCGTAACACTTGCTAAACCAATGGCGTTTCCAGGAATATTAGAAAAACTTGCAACCGTGTTAGAAATCGCATTTGCAGCAATCGCCGTTACTCCAAAACCAGACATAAACGAATAAACGAGAGTCTTTCCAATATGGAATACAGAATTTTCAATTCCGCTTGGAACAGCAATCTTTAAGATTTTTCCAATCAATTTAAAATCAATTTGAATTTTCCAAACCTTTTCAAGATAAAGCGGCCATTTTTTCTTAGACAGAACAAAAACCATTACAAAGGCAGCAACTGCACGACTAAAAAGAGTAGAAATTCCAGCCCCGGCAACTCCAAGTTTTGCCCCGTAAATTAAAAGGGCATTACCGGCAATGTTCATAAAATTCATTATTAAACTTACTTTTAAACTTATTTTGCTGTTGCCCATTGCACGGCAAAGAGCCGCACAACTGTTGTAGATTCCTAAAAGCGGAAAACTGAACAAAATCCATACAAAATATGTAAGAGCGGCGTCCATAATTTCTGCTTCCATGGAACCAAAAATTCCATTCAAAATTACACGCCTTAACGGAAGGCACACGCCAATAAACAAAAGCCCGGCTACAACGCATATATTTAACAGCTGTTTTGCCGAGTGGCGCGCATTTTCAGAATCCCTGCTTCCAAGATACTGACTTGCAACAACAGCTCCGCCAGTAGCAAAGGCTGCAAACAGTTGAATTACAAGCTGACCGAGCTGATCTACAAGGCTTACACCGCTAACTCCGGCTTCTCCAACAGACGAAACCATAACCGTATCGCAGGCACCAATCGTCATAGCCAGAAACTGTTCTGCAACAAGAGGCCAGATAAGTTTAGAAAGATAGTTTTTAGTGAACATTTTTTATAATTCGCGGCAGATTTGAGGAACTGTGTCGTCGCTCAAAAGCGTAATATCCATTCTGTTATACGGAATATTTATTTTTGCTTCGTTAAATGCTTTTAACGTATTGATTGCAACATCGCTCTTTGTCTGCAAAAAGTTTTCGCGTTTGCACCAGACAATAATATTAAGGTTCATTCCGCTGTCGCCCTGAGTTGTCCACACAGCATTTGGCGCATATTTTGGATTGTCGAGAATTACGGTCGGACAACGTGCAGGCACAGACTTTGCAACTTCCATCGCCTTGTCATAATCGCAGTCGTAGTCAACCCAGGTTTCAAAAACATAGCGTCTGTACTGAAGAGCCGAATAATTTGTAAGTTTTGAATCAATAATCGTAGAATTTGGCACGCGCACAAGCTGATTATCAAGAGTGCGGATTTTAATCGAAATAATGCCGATTGAATCAACCGTTCCCGAAACTCCATCAACTTCTATAAAGTCGCCAACTTTCATAGCTTTGTCGGTAACAACAAAAAGCCCGGAAATCAAATTGCTTACAGAAGTCTGGGCAGCAAAACCAATGGCAACGCCGGCAATTCCAGCAGCGCCCCAGATTGCACTCAGTTTTATTCCAAACAAACCAAGCACATACATTACGATTAAAACGTAAAAACAATAACTGATTGCCTTTACAATTATAGAAACTGTTTTCTTTTGCAGGGTTTTAGAAGCCGTCTTTTTTACAAGGTGACGGATAAGGCGGTAAACTGCCCAAAAAATTAAGATTGCAACAACGCTCGTTATAACCTTTGCAAGGTTCGCCCAGGTTAAATATTGAGCAAGACTGTCCAAATGAAACATGCTTTTAATTTCGTTAGCAGTTCCCGCTGCAAGTTCTGCAGCCCCTTCTGAAATAATGTTTTCGTCCATTTTTTTCTCCT
>CAVJSA010000011.1:7733-14447 GCA_963651875.1 Lachnospiraceae bacterium
GTGCGAAAATGACAAAAAAGATACTTATAACTCACAGCCAGGACACAAATCATTTATAAGGCAAGTTTCGCATTTTGGATTTCTTGCCGTGCAGGTATAACGTCCGTGCAGCAAAAGCCAGTGATGCGCATTTAAAAGATATTCTTCCGGAATATTTTGCATCAAAGACAGTTCAACCTGTTCCGGAGTTTTTCCTTCTGCAAGCCCGATTTTTGGCCCAACCCTGAAAATATGAGTGTCAACCGGCATTACCGGCTGTTTAAATATAACATTTAAAACTACGTTTGCGGTTTTTCTTCCAACGCCGGGCAGACTCATTAATTTTTCGCGCGAGTCAGGCACAATACCGCCAAAGTCTTTTATCAGCTTTTTGCTCAATTCAATTACATTTTTAGACTTATTCTGCCAAAGCCCGATAGGTTTTATATATTCAATTAACTTTTCGCGCCCAAGTTCAAGCATTTTCTCTGGAGAATCTGCAACTTCGTAAAGCGGTTTTGTATAAATATTTACGGATTTGTCTGTTGCCTGAGCACTCAGGACAACAGAAACAAGAAGCGTATACGGATTTTTGTATTCAAGCTCGCATTTTGGGTCAGGATTACACGCCTTCAGGCGTTCCATTACTTTAGAAATTTCAAGCCTGGACAAAAGCATTTTTTACGCCTTAACTGTATTTTCTTCTGGACGAGTGTAAAGCAAGATTCCTGCCAGCAAAGCCGGAATCAAAACAAAAGTAAAGCAGACGTTCCCTAGCTTTTGCGACAAAAAGAATCCGCACAAAACCCCAAGATTATAGCCAATGAGAGTTGCCCCGTAAAACTGTCCCTTTAACAAAAATTCACGCTTTTTATTGCAGACAACTTCCGTAAAAGCGCTAATCATCTGCTTGTAGTTGTTTGTAGAAAAGATTGTCGAAGCGGCAAAACCATAACTTCCGCTAAAACTGCTCCACTGAAAAGACATTGCAACAAAAGTCGGATACAGATAAACCGTTTTTGGCCAGTTATCAGGCATTTTCCACATAAAAAAACCGGCAGCAACATCAACCGCAAGAGCCAGATATTTTACATTGAACTTTTTTCTGGCATTGGCAATCGTTACAAAAACAATCATTGCCGCATAAATTATTGCACCGGCAAAATGCAGGGCAGCTTCTGTCCAGTTTTTTCCAAGCAGCGAATGAATACATTCAATAAAGTTCATTGTCTGCGAAGAACCAAAACTGTGCACAATCGTTACCAGCGGAAAAATCGTTAAAAATCCACCACAAAACGCAATTATATAATGAATATGCGCATCTCTTTTTGACTGTGGAGTAATTCTCTTATCTTTTTCTAAAGCTTCTGTCATTTTTGTTTTTGGGCGTTCCCGCTGTCGCGGTCGCTATGTCCAGGATTCCGGCTTTCGCCTCCAATGTGGCAGTCAAAGCCTGCCACATCGCCTTGCGGCGTCCTTCCCAGCGCTAACGCAAAACCTCTTTCTTCAATTCTTCAACTTTATCAGTCTTTTCCCACGGAAAACCTTCGCGTCCAAAATGACCGTAAGAAGCCGTTTTTCTGTAAATCGGCTGTTTTAAGTTTAATGTTTTTACAATTCCAGCCGGAGTGCAGTCAAAAATCTTTTTTACGGCTGCTTCAATCTTTGAACGTTCAACTTTTTCTGTTCCAAATGTTTCCACAAGGATCGAAACCGGGAACGGAACTCCAATTGCGTAAGCAAGTTCAACTTCTGCACGGTCAGCCAGGTCTGCTGCAACAATGTTTTTTGCAATGTAGCGTGCCATGTAAGCTGCCGAGCGGTCAACCTTAGAAGGGTCTTTTCCGGAAAAAGCTCCGCCTCCGTGTCTTCCCATTCCGCCGTAAGTGTCAACAATAATTTTACGTCCTGTAAGACCTGAGTCGCCGTCTGGTCCACCAATTACAAATTTTCCAGTCGGATTAATAAAGAATTTTGTATTTTCGTCTAAAAGTCCTGTCGGCTCAAGAACTGGTTTTACGATCTGTTCAATAATTGTGCTACGGATTGTTTCGTAATCAACTTCCGGGTCGTGCTGGTGCGAAACTACAACAGTATCAACGCGGGCCGGTTTGTGGTTTTCGCCGTATTCAATTGTAACCTGAGACTTTGCATCCGGGCGCAACCATTTTATTGTACCGTTGTGGCGCAGTTCGTTTGCCTTTAACAAAATCTGGTGCGAATAATAAATCGGAGCAGGCATTAAAACCGGAGTTTCGTTGCATGCAAAGCCAAACATCATTCCCTGGTCGCCGGCGCCCTGCTGTCCTTCGTATTCATCAAGACCTTTACCGACAACGCCCTGGTTTATATCTGCCGACTGGGCATGCAGGCGATTCTGAAAAATACAGTTACGACCGTCAAGACCAACTTCCGGCGAAGTATAACCAATATCAACTGCAACCTGACGCGCAATGCGTTCAATGTCAGCGTTAAATTTTTCCTGGTCTACCTTATAATTCTGAAAACCAATTTCGCCGCCAACAAGCAGAAAGTTAGTTGTAGAAAAAGTTTCGCAGGCAACGTGTGCATCCGGGTCAAGCGAAAGACAATAGTCAAGAACAGCATCCGAAACCTGATCACAGAGTTTATCCGGGTGTCCTTCTCCAACTGATTCTGATGTAAATAAATAATGATTTTTAACAGACAAAGTGCTCATTGTGAGCCTCCTTTTTAGCAAGATTTTGCCAGACTGTAAAAAGTCTGGTCTCCGCTCTGCAATATGGCTAAATCGGCGGAAATTTATAATCGTTATCTAATATATAGTTTATTGTAAAAGGGCTCAATAAGATGTATACTTCTTTTAGATTTATAGCAGATTTTTCTTATTTAGGAACAAATTATTTTACGTATTTTTTTTATCAGGAGAATATTATGGCATTAAAAAAGGCTTATTCCGCAGATGCAAAAAAGTGCAAGGTTACTTTTATCGTAGAAAAAGAAGCAACACACGGAGCAGAAACAGTTTCTTTGGCTGGAGATTTTAACAGCTGGAGTTCAACAGAAACTCCACTCAAAAAAGCAAAAGACGGTTCTTTTTCTGTAACAATTGAACTCGAAGCTGGAAAAGAATATCAGTACAGATATTTAATGGACAGCAAACGTTGGGAAAACGACTGGAAAGCAGATAAATACATTCCTGCACCATTTTCTAACACAGACAACTCAGTTGTTATCTGTATTCCTTCAGAAAGTGAATTAAAAGCTTCTGAAAAGAAAACAACAGCAAAAAAATCAACTGCTAAAAAAGCATGTGCAAAAAAGTAAATTAAACTAAAACTGCACAAAAAAAGGGCTGCCTTGACTGGACAGCCCTTTTTTATTTGTTATTCATCTTTACTGAGCCATTGGCCCAGGGCTCTGGCAATTAATTCCGGGTCTGCCATTGCCTGGCTTCTTATATCACCAGGGTTGCCTGTTTTAATAAATCCGTCGTGAGGAACGTCTCTGTAAATTCCGCGAAGCTCGCCAAATGTTTTTAATTCTTCTAAGACAGACAGTTCGCGCTGAACCTGCTGCGGATCTTTTGGATTATAGACTTTTCCGTCGTAGCTTTTAATTTTTTTTGTGGCAACATTGATTTTTTTTAACTGTTCAGGCGTAAGCTTTAGATTTTCTAAAACAGCTTCCCGCGCTCCCTGACCGAGTTCTCCAAGTAATACTGCGATTTTTTCGTATCCGTTCATAAAAAGTCCCTTCCCTGAAAAGCAATTATAAAACAAAAACCGAGACTTTTAAATGTATTGTGAGCCTTACCAATTAGCCCGGATTGCAGGGGCGCAGTCCGCTTTAGCGGATGTAGCGAACTAGCGGAACCCCGAAAAGCCGGACGAGACAACTGCCTGCGCTCCAAAAAATCTATCTATTAAGGAACGTAAATTACTTCGCGCGGTTTAGAGCCGTTTTGCGGGCCAACAATTCCACGTTCTTCCATTTCTTCTACAAGACGCGCTGCACGGTTATAGCCGATTTTTAAACGTCGCTGCAGATAAGAAGCGCTCGCCTTGCCCGACTGCACTACGATTTCCAACGCCTGGTCGTAAAGAGGATCGTCGCCATCGCTAAACAGCCCCGGCGCTCCTTCGTTTTCGTCTTCGTCCTCGACAAAAATTTCGTCATCGATATAATCCGGCTCGCCATACTGTTTTACGTATTCAACAACTTTTTCTACTTCGTCATCGCTTACGAGAGTTCCCTGAATACGAACCGGGAATGGATCTGTTGCACTGGCATAAAGCATGTCGCCCTTGCCCAAAAGTTTTTCTGCACCAATCTGGTCAATAATAATGTTTGAATCCGTACGGCTGGCAACCATAAATGCAATTCGGCTTGGAATATTTGCCTTAATTAAACCAGTAATTACGTTTACGGAAGGTCGCTGGGTTGCAAGAACAAGATGAATTCCGACAGCACGAGACATTGCAGCCAGGCGCGAAACATTTGACTCAAGTTCTTTGCCGGTTGTTGCCATAAGGTCTGCAAATTCGTCAATGATAATTACGATGTACGGAAGTTTTTCCTGCATCAATTTGCGTTCTTCGATACGGCGGTTGTAACTTAAAACGTCGCGGACTCCCATATTGTCGAGCAGTGCATAACGGCGTTCCATTTCGCAGATACAATACTGCAAAGACTGCAAAGCCTTTTTGGGTTCAGTAATTACCGGCGTTAAAAGATGAGGAATATCGTTGTAAAGTTTAAGTTCAACTACCTTAGGGTCAATTAAAATCAGCTTTACGAGATTTGGATTACGCTTATAAAGGATCGAAAGAATAAGCGAATTTACACAAACCGATTTGCCTGAACCTGTAGAACCAGCAATTAACAGGTGCGGAGTTTTTGCAAGATCGATTATGCGCGGTTCACCGGAAATGTCTTTTCCTAAAATTACAGGAATTGCCATTTTGTCGAACGCCTGGTTTTTCTGTTCGATAATTTCTCTAAAACTTACGACTGCGCGTGTTTTGTTTGGAATTTCGATTCCGACGGCAGATTTTCCTGGAATCGGCGAAACAATGCGCACAGAAGTTGCTGCAAGGCGCAGTGCAATATTGTCCTGCAGGTTGCGGATTTTATTTACATTAACGCCCGGCGCCGGGAGAACTTCGAACATTGTAACTACAGGGCCCTTGCGGATTCCTGTTACTTTTACTTCAATATTGAATTCGGCAAGAGTTTGCATTAAGTCGTTGGCTTTCTTTTTTGTTTCTGCATCAACAACCCAATATTCATCGTTGTCGTATTTCTGCAAAATTCCTTCAACCGGAATGTTGTAATTTGCAATGCGAAGCTTTGGCGGTTCTTTCTTTACTTCCGTCTTTGCGGTTGCCCGCATTTGAACTTGTCTTTGTGCACCAGGCACAGAAACTTCCGGTTCAGCTTTTTTATTAAACGGCATTCCGTTGCTGTCTACGACAGGTTCGGCTGTCGGGTCAAACTCGTAACCGTCAAAAGATTGAGTGTCTGCAAGTTCAGCGCTGTCAGGGTCTGTGCCGTCGTCGCCAAAAGTTGTGTCAAAATCGTCTTCTTCTGTTGCAGGAAGCCCGGCAAACGCATTTTCTGCATCGGCGTCAGAAACAAAAGTGTCGTCGCCAAAAGCATTGTCAGAAATAAAACTGTCGTCCGTGTTTACATCAGACACGGCAGCAGAGGCCGTTTCTGCCTGTTTTACAGAGTTTGCCGCATCGCGTCCCATTTCTGCAAAAATCGAAGCAAACCGACTGTTGCGCTGTTCTACAAAATCAGACAAATCGCCACCTTCAGGAGTATCTTCTGCTTCTTCGTCGCCAAAACCGTCGTCGCCGCTGTCAAAACCGTCTTCTGAGCTGTCAGTGGTGATTGTGCTTTCAGTGTCGGCAATTGTGTCGTCAGAAAAATAATCGCGGGCTTCGTTAAGTTTTTTGTCTTCTGCCTCGACTGGCTCTTCTTCTTCAAAGTCTGCATCAATAAAATCGTTGTCCGTTACAGAATAATCTGCTCCGTCAAAACAAGAATTGTCTTTTTCTGCAAAATCTTCGTAATTTTCCTGGGCTTCCTGAGCAATTGCGTCTTCGTTTTCGTCTGCAAAGTCGTCTTCGAGGTCGTCAAAGTCTGTATTTGGCGCAAAACTTCTGCTGTCCGGAAAGTCTTCTATTTCTTCGTTTAAGAACGCGTCTGTTAAATCTGGCAGTTCGATTTCTGTGTTTTCGTCGGCGGCGTCTGTGCACACAGCACTGTCTGCAATTTCCACAACGTCGTCAGTTGCCCCCATAGCGTCGGCGGTGCACACAGCGTCGTCAGTTGCCCCCACAGCGTCGGCGGTGCACACAGCGTCGTCTGCGTCATCTCCCGGCAAAGTAACGTCTTCTGCAATTTCTTCTTCTGCGTCTGCTTCTTCCGTGTTAACGTCGGCGATACTTTCTTCCGGCAAATCCTGCTCGCTCTCGCTCCAGTCAGAAAGTTCTTCGTTTTCGTCGTCAGTCTTCCAGTTTTCCCAGGCTTTTTCGTCTTCAATTGTAGCCTTTCTAACGTTCAAACTTTCTGCTTCTTCTGTCTGAGCCCCCCAGTTGTTCCATGCCTGCTCATCGCTTAAAACTGTCTTTTCATCTGAACGCGCAAACTGTGCTTTTTGCGCAACCGGTTCACTTTGCTCAAAAGGTTCGTTCTGTTCAAACTCGTCGCTCTGGGCATCTGTCTTTGGAGTCGTGTCAGATTCAT
>CAVJSA010000011.1:14581-50256 GCA_963651875.1 Lachnospiraceae bacterium
GCTTCTTCTTCCGCCTTGTCCTGTTCGTCAAAAATATGCGCAAACGGATTATCTTCTGGAACAACGACAGTTTCCGGATTTTCTTCAACCGCCTCTATTTCGTCGTCTTTTCCTGCATTTTCTTCTTTTTCTTCATCTTCGCTATTTAAAATGCTTTTAATGTCAAAGACTTCGTCAGCCCCATCAACTGCACTTTCTTTTTTTGCCTTTCCTTCCTTTGCCGTCGTTTTTTTAACGCTTCCTTCAACAGCGTCCCCAAGAATCGACAGCACCAGAAATTCAATTGCCACAATAACTCCACCAGTCAAGGCCGCAATCATAAGCTTCATAATAAGAGAGTCGCCCGAATTTTCAGCAATCAGCATTCTAAAAATATGTTCAATGGCATCAAGCGTAAAAAATGGAATAACCGAGCCTGCAAGCACAACGCCGTTTCTAACCCGCCAGTTCTGCATAAAACACTCAAAAGCTGCCACAAGCAAAAACGCAGGAATTAAAACCGAACAAACTCCATAAACTCCCGTAAAAAGTTTTCCAAACTGCCAGATCCACGTTCCATGAACTGAATCAAGACCGCAATAATCAAAAAACACTGTTAAAATTGCAATACTAAAAAAAGCGGCAACAGCATAAAGAATAAATCCGACAACAGACGGAACTTTTATATTTTTATTCATTTAAAAAACTCCAAACGAAAATTTTATCAATTCTACCTTTTAAGTATCGGCTTGCAAAAATTAAAGTTAAGGCTGATTTTTTTCTGATTCGGGCGACCGGGCCTAAAGGCCCGCCGGGCTATCCGTGGCTACGGCGTCTACCGCGCCTCCGGTGCTATGCACCCGCTTTCGCGGCCACTACTATCCCTGTCGCGTCCCACGTTTTACCAATCACAGTCATAAATATATAATGTCCCTTAATGAACAAATTTAAATGTCACTTCTGCACAACCTGCAATGGAACAGGCTGCATTGACCAGCTCCCGGGAATGGGCGGTGTAAACAGAAATATAAATTTCCGTCTCAACTGCGACGGCTGGGAAGTCTTACGCAAAGAAGCTCCCCTCACCTTTATCAATTTTATCGAACGTCCTGTTTCTGAGCGGATTCCAGATATTGCCCTCGCTCCAATGACCGGCGCCGTCGAAAACATCGGTTACCCGGACGAAAAAGACTATTATTACCAGATTTTTAACGCAATCCATAAATGCGGAGTCGGTTTGTGCGCCGGCGACGGATTCCCGGACGAAAAAATAAAGTTTGGGCTGTGTGCAGTTCAAAATATTCAAAAAAAAGACAGCAGTGCAAAAGCAGCTTTTTTTATAAAACCGTTCACAAATCCAAAAATCCTTGAACACATCAATCTCGTTCTTCCATGCGCAAATGCAATTGGAATCGACATTGATTCCCACAACATTGCAACAATGCAAAACCTTGTCTGTCTCGAAAAAAAGACCGCCTCACAGCTTTTACAAATCAAGGACTTTTTAAAATCCAAAAAACTGCCATTCATCTTAAAAGGAATTTTTACACAGGAAGACATAGAACTCGTAAAAGAAGTAAAGCCCGACGTTGCCTATATTTCAAACCACGGCGGCAGAATCCAGACAAGAATCGGCTCAACTGCAGAGTTTTTGCAAAATCATTGCGAAGAATTAAAAAAATATTCAAAAAAAATATGGGTAGACGGTGGAATCCGCACATCGCTCGACGTTGCAACAGCAATGGCGTTTGGCGCAGACAAAGTTTTAATCGGCCGCCCCTTTGTTTCTGCCTTTTGCAAAGACGGCGAAAAAGGCATTTGCAAAAAATCCCTGGAATTCAATCTTTTACAGTACGCTAGATAAAAAAGGCCGGCAAAAACGCCAGCCTTTCATTTTACGTGTCATTGTCGGGTGTCATTGTCTCATCTTGCCCCGACAATCTGATTTTTAGTGTCATTGTCTCATATTGACCCGACAATCCAAAGATTCCTTAGTCAAGCCAAGGAATAACACTAGAACTTTGCTTTTCTTAAGCGAACTTCTTCGATGTTTTCGCAGAATAATTCACGCAAATCGTTTAAGCCGAGAGCCATGAGAGCCATACGGTCAATTCCCATTCCCCAGGCAAGAACAGGGCAATCAAGTCCCTGAGCTTCTGTAACTTCAGGACGGAAAATTCCTGCTCCACCAAGTTCAAACCAGCCCAAAACAGGGTGCTTAATATGAACTTCTACCGACGGTTCTGTAAACGGAAAGTATCCCGGAACATATTTTACTTCTGTTGCTCCGGCAACTTCTTTTGCAAACATTTCGAGCATTCCTAAAAGAGTGCGCAAGTTTACATCGTTACCGGCAATAATTCCTTCTGTCTGGTAAAAGTCAGAAAGGTGTGTTGCATCAACTTTGTCATAACGGAAACAACGAACAATTCCAAAGTATTTTCCTGGAACCTTTGCTTTATGCAGCTGATGTGCAGAAAGAACTGTTCCCTGAGAACGCAAAACAAGACGACGTGTAAATTCGTGATCAAATTCATAATTCCAGCCACGGCTGCCTGTTTTTCCACCATTTTTATGAGTTGCAGCAACACTAGAAAGCCATGGTTCTTCAATAGCCTTTGCGTGTGTAGGATTTTTAATACGGTAAACATCGTGAATATCGCGCGCAGCATGAAACTGTGGCATAAACAGAGCGTCTCCATTCCAGAATTCAGTTTCTACGAGTGGACCGTCATATTCTTCAAAACCGAGAGAACACAACTTGTCTTTTACATGCTCAAGGAACTGAACATAAGGATTTGTGCGGCCAGGAATAATTCTTGCCGGTGGAATTGCAATGTTGTATCCACGGAATGTGCCTTTTTTCCAGTCGCCTGATTCAAGCATTTTTGGAGTAAGTTCACCGATTTCGTTTCCTGTAATTCCTGCTTTTTTAAGGCCGTCTACAACTTCTTTAAGCCCGTTTGTAAATTTGTAAATTACAGTTTCTCTGTCAATAATCTTAAATGCACTGTCTGCAGCACCACGTTTTTTTGCATAGCCGGCAACTGCCTTTAATTCATCTTCTGAAAGTTTTGAGCTTTCGAGCTGTCCGTTTTCTGCTTCTGCTGCTTTTTTAAGCAACTCGCGTGCAACTGTAATTCTTGCAGGAATCTGAGCGCCTGTGTATTCTGCCTTTTTTTCGGCATTCATTTTTAAAACGCCATCTTTAGAAAGCGGGCCAAAGGCTGAACCAACATCTTTCTGTTCAAGTCCTGTTCCAGCAGCAATTTCCGGTAAAGTTTTTGCACCATTTTCTTTTACATAAGAAATGATTTTTTCTTCCGGAGTTCCATTTTTTGCATAATCGCGACCCAAATCCGTAATTTCGTAAAAAGTATGTGGAGTACGGCGGGCAATGCTAAGAAGGTTCTTTCCACCAAGCCAGCTGAATGCCTGGTTTGCATGTCCCTCTTTGTAGCCAAGTTCATTCTGAAGTTTTTCTGAACTTAATTCATCTTTTTCTGAATATTTTAAAAGAACTTTTATTTCGAGCGGATGAAGGTTTTTAATTATGTTTTGAATGTCCATTTTTAATTCCGTGTTTTCCCTTTTTTAGTGGGAATTTTTATAATTTTATTTAAGTATCTGTAAAAAAAATTTGAGCCAGTCTCCATTCGAAACCAGCTCAATTTCGTTAAGATTTATTATTTATCTTTGAAATTTTACAAAAGACTGGTACATAGCCCATTTAAAGCCTGTCTTTTCGTCTTTGTAATATTTTACACTGTCGCGCTTAAGATATTTGTAGCCATAATACTCATCGTGCTGAGCCTCAAAATCCTTAAGAACATCAATAGCAGTATTCATTGCTTCGCCCTGATCAAAGGCAACTGCATGACAGGTATAGAACAGGCGAACTTCGTCAGTAAGCGGTGTATACTGAAGTTCAACCTTTGCTGTTTTATTTGTAACGTGCTGATCTTCTGGAATAATTGTTTCAGTTATATTTGACGGTTCAGGTTTTAATAAATCGTCAATATCATCTGCAAATGCAACGGCAGATAAACAAAAAACTGCAGCTACAAAAGCAAAAATTTTCTTCATAATAAGTTCCTCCAAACCCTAGGTACTTTTAGAACGTTTCGTAGTTCACTATTCTATCTGTTTCCATAAAAAAATCAAGCATAACGCGGTAGCGGCCGGCGTCAACTCCAATAACAGGGCTTGCACACAGCAAAAGTCTGCTTGAAATTTCCTTTGGTTTATTTTTTATGTAAAGTCGCCAGTAATCGCGCACGGCATTTTTCATAGCTTCGGCGCAGGCGTTTTGAATTCCGTCAAAACCGTCTTCGAGTTTTCCGTAACCGGTTCCGCGCACTTTTGGATTAGTTATAGTCTGCCAGGATTTATAAAGGCTCATCTGAAAATCACTTCTGTCAAATTCAACACGGCAATAAAGTCTGTCGTCTTTAAAAGCTGAATTTTTATATTGAATTGAATTCAATTCTCCGTCCGTCAGTTTCTGGACTTCTTCAATTTCTAAATATTCTTTTACTCCACGCGCTTTATCGTAAGGCGTATATTCAACCTTCCAACCGTAAAGCATTCCTTCAATAAAATAAGGAGCAATTTTTTTTAACCGGCTTACAGGCAGAGCATAAGGATTTTCTGTTGAATTTTCAAAATCTACCGTGCCTTTATCCCATTCAACTCCAGGATACGCTTCTTTTTCTGCCCAGAGCAAAAGTTGAATTTTGTGTTCCTGGTTTGCATTCTGCGGACAAATAAACGAAATTCCGCAAAACAAAAAAACAACGGTAAAAAAGATTAACGGTAAGCGTCTTTCCATACTTTTAACGGATTTATTCCAAATCGAACAACAAAATAAAGCCAGGCAAAGGCAAAGCCTGCTAAATGAACAGAATGTGCAACTCCATCCCGCGAACCAACAAACTGACTCAAAAATTCAATTATTGCATACGCCAAAACTAAAACCGGGGCTGGAACAGGAATAATTCCCCAGATAAAAATTCTATTTTGCGGAAAAATTACTGCATAAGCTAACAGCATTCCATAAATTGCGCCACTTGCTCCAAGCAGGAATATTCTGTACATTCCAAAAAAATAATAAACCGCCAGCGAAAATAATCCGCCCAAAAAGCCTATTAAAAGATACATAAGCACAAATTCTTTTGTTCCAATCGCCCTTTCGACGCTCAGACCAAAACACAAAAGCCCAATCATATTAAAGAAAATATGCTGAAAACTTCCGTGGGCAAACATATATGTAAAAGGCTGCCAGAACATTTTGTTCCCGATGCAATTTACAACATTGAGCGACAAATACCACGCAAAAGACGGAAAAAGTTTTTCTACCAGAAAAACTGCTGCATTTATAAGAATAATAACCGTCGTTGCATTTTTAAAAGTATATCTGAATGGTTTTCTGATTATTAAAGCCATGAGTCTGCCTGCACAAAATTATTTTTCTTCGATTTTAACTTCAGAAATCAGTCTTTCGTCTGCAAAAGTTACACGATTACGACCACTGCGCTTAGAAACATACAAAGCCTGGTCGGCCTGATCTACCAGTTGTTTTGGCAAAGTTACAAGATTTTTTTCAACATCAAAAACAGTAACACCAATCGAGATCGTAACTTTTACATGCTGATTTTCGTAACAAAAATCATATTCTTCAACATGCTGACGGATTCTTTCGGCAACAGTCATTGCGTCGTCTTTATTTGTGTTATCGAGCATAACTGTAAATTCTTCACCACCGTAGCGGCTTGCTAAATCGCACGAACGTATGCAAGAACGGATAATCTTTGCAACTGTCTGCAAAACATAATCTCCGCAGGCATGTCCGTATGTATCGTTAAAGCGTTTAAAAAAATCAATGTCAAACATTATGATTGCAATCGGCTGCCCCTGGGTTACGGCAGTATCAAGCTTGTCAGTTAAAACATTGTAAAAAAAGTATTTTAACTTTAGGTGCGTCATCATGTCGGTAGAAGAACGTTCGAGCAGGGTTGAATTATAAATTGCAATCGCCGCAAGTGAAGAAATCATTAAAATCAATTCTTTTTCGTAAGACGAATAACCGGTTTCTTCCGGCAAAGAAATTCTGTCTCCAAAAATCAAAATTCCGTCCAGGTGATTTTTTTGCATGAGAGGAACAATCAACGACGGATTTAGAGAAGAAATTGTTTCAAGATTTGTATAAACCGGCACTTCTTCTTTTAATTCTTCGAGCGTAAAAACCCTGTCATTTTTAGAAATTACTTTTATAAGCGGGTCAGTTGAAGAAATTTTATAAGAAATGCGAGGATCAACATCGAGACCGCTATAGTTGCCGTCCAAAACAAAAGCGTCAGAATCTAAACTTTCTGGAACAAAAATTCCTGCTCCAGTAACGCGAAACTGTCCCATGCACGTATAAAGAATCGACTCAATCAACTGTGAAAACTCAATCGTAGAACAAAGAGAACGCGAAATTTCGAGCAACTGCTTTAAATCATAAATTCGCTTTTCGTACTGACTTACAACTTCGTCGTATTCTGGATTAAATGCCGGGGTTCCACCCATTGCTGTTACGTCGTGACTCATTTTCGTTCAACCTCCCCAACTACGGCATAGTTTTTCAGTATATCAAGGAAGATTGCCCATTTATCAAGTTCAACCTCTAATCGACTGGTATTTTCCCTGTTTCTTGAAGAGCCCAATAAAACTTTTATGTTTGAACAAATATCCGGCTTGGCTTTTTTAGAATCAATAAAAAGTTCGCGGACGTGTTTGTATAATTCAAAAATTTGAGTTGCTATTTCCTGCATAATTTTAAAGGCCTGGTCATTTATGCCATCAACTGTTTTTTCAAGCTTTTTAATAAAATCGGCATCGCGACGACCGTCCCTTATAAAACCGTCAATAACTGCCTGGTCATTTTTTCCGTCTTTATCAAATGAATTTTCAAAATTCTCCAAAATCTTAATATTTTCCGCACATGCGTAAACTGCCGAAGAAAAAGACGTTTTTATTGATGAATTTTCAAAAAAACCTTCAATTACAAGGTCGTTCAATAAAGTCTGAATTTCTTCCGTGTAGAATATTTTAAAAAATGTTTTTTCAATCTGCAACGGAGTAACCCAGATATAAGATTTTGTACAATTTGCGTGAACATTATTGCTGTTTTCTGCATTGTAGCCTTTTAATTCTTCTAGCGAAACTTCGTCAAACAATTTTTGAACATCGATCGCAATCGTTCTGTCTCTAATTTCGGCTTTTATTCTTGCTTCGTCAGAAACAAATCTTTCTTTTAAAAATGTTGCAAATCTCTGTCTTGCATTTGCCTTGTAATTTGCAATCTGCGGATTAAATTCCGGATCGTGTTTTGCCAGGCGAATAATGTTTAACATAACAGCCGGCGGAAGGTACTTTGTTAAAACAGAATTAATCTTTTTTAGAGCTTCCATATAGCGCTCAGATTCTTTATCCGTAAGAGGCTTTCTTCCATGTTGAATTTGCGCAACTGCAACGACTGCCCTTCCAAGCCCCGTCGTTATTTTAAAATGCGCAGTTAAATAGTAAAAATCCTGAAATAAATTCAACATAACGTCTGGAACACAGGCAAAAAACATTGGCTTTGTGTCTACAATTACGCCGGAATAATTTGGATCAAAATTATGGATTACATTCAAAAAATTGAATTTGCAGATGTCTGCAAGCTGCTGCAAACTCGCAATTATTTCGTCAATTTTAAAAAATTCCTGGCTGTTAAGTTCCTTCAGCAAAAATTCCATTGTGTGCTTTTGATTTTCAAAAACACGGGTCATCTGCATATTTGAATCAATAACTTCCTGCTTGCGGTTTTCGAGGCTGAGTTTTTCCAGTTTTTCCTGATCAATATTCGAAAAACCTGTCAGCATCAACTGACTTTCGTAAAAATTGCTCCGTTTTACGTCTGAACCACCAATCGTCTGCGAAAATAAATCGTCAAGGATTTTTGAATTTTCAAAAAGAATTCTAAAGAGTTCTGCAAAATTAGGCTGTAAAAAACCTGCTTTGTAAATGCCCGAAGGAAGTGCCCTAAGTTCATAATCAATTTTATGTAAAGCCTGCTTTTTCTTTACTTCTGGGGACGAGGACATAAAAACTGATTCAAAAATGTCTGTTAAAAATGATAAAATCCCCATGGCGTTTATTCTAAAATTAAAAAAAAGAATTTACAAGAATTCTAAACATTCGTGTAGCGTTTTGCGCACTAGTTTTACAACGTTGATTTAAACAAAACACGCCTGTTTTTAGTTACAGAATAAACGAACCCAAAACGTTTCTAAATTCTTCCTGTGTTGAACATTGAATTACTTTTAAGCGCAATTCTTTTGCACCGTCAAAACCTTTTATGTAATTGCTGAATCTTCCGCGCATTTTCATGCAGGCGGCTTTTTCGCCAATGGACTCAACCAAAAGCTGCATTTCTTTAAATCCCATTCCAAGGCTTTCTTTTATAGAAATTTCTGGAATTATGCCTGTCGTTAAATATTCGTGAACGCGTTTAAAAATAAAAGGATTTCCCTGGGCAGCGCGACCAATCATAATTCCGTCGCATTTTGTTTCTAAAAACATTCGATGCGCATCCTGTGGAGTTTTTACATCGCCATTGCCAAAAACAGCGATTCTTCCATTAACAAATTCAACTAATTCTTTTATTGAGTTCCAGTCGGCAGTTCCGCCATAGCCTTGAGCCGTAGTTCTTCCGTGCAGGGCAATCGCTTTTGCTCCAGCTTCGATTGCAGCCTGAGCACATTCCTTATAAGTTATGTGAGTTGAATCCCAGCCCGTGCGAATCTTTACCGTCACAGGAACTTCGCCCTTTACACAAGGAACAAATCCGTCTGCGTCTTTGCGTTCACCTTCAAAATTTTTTACGGCTTCGACAACAGCTTTTGTTATTGAATAAAGTTTTTCTGGTTCACGTGTTAAAACACTTCCAGCTCCGGTTTTTGTTACTTTAGGAACAGGACAACCGCAGTTTATATCAATGCACTCGCACGAAGTTTTTTCTAAAACAATTTTTGCAGCCTGAGCCATTGTCTGCGGAGAAGAACCGAAAATCTGAACGGCATAAGATTTTTCATTTGGAGCACGCTTCATCATTTCGTAAGTTTTTTGATTATTGCGTACAAGCGCTTCGGAACTTATCAATTCCGTATATCCAAAATCCATTCCACAGTCGGCACAAATTCCTCTGTAGCTTGAATCCGAAAAATCTGCCATTGGAGCCAGAAAAATGTTTCCGGCAAGTTTTAGAGAACCAATGGCAACTGGATGATAAAGACCTTCCATTATTCTGGCAGATTAAAAATCTTACAGCTGTTAGTCCAAAGCTGCTTACTTAAATCTTCAAGAGGAATTTCGAGCATTTCTGCAAGAAATTTGGCAGTTGAAGGCAAATAAGCCGGCATAGTTCTCTTTTTTTCGCGGAATTCCGCAGGAATCATAAATGGACTTTCTGTTTCGATTAAAATTCTATCGAGAGGAATATTTAAAACTGTTTCGTGCAAATTACGGGCATTGCGATATGTTAAATTTCCTGCAAAAGAAAAATAAACATTAAATCCTGCATCAAGACATTTTTTTGCATATTTTGCATCTTCGCTATAACAATGAAAAATTGCACCTTTAGAAGGAAGACGCTGCTTTAAAACTTCAAAAATATCGTTTCCAGCATCACGATTGTGAATAATTACAGGCAAATTATGTTTTTCTGCAATTTCGAGCTGAGTAATAAAAAGTTCCATCTGAGTGCGTTTGTCGCCAAACTGTTTGTAATAATCAAGACCAGTTTCGCCGACTGCAACAACATTTGGCAGAGAAAGACTGTCTTCGATTGTTTTTGCCCAATCCTTGCCTGGAGTTGTAACTTCTGACGGAGCAACACCAACTGCATGATAAATTCCAGGAAGAGCCTTTAAATTAGGATAAACCTTTTTAAAATCATGAAGAGAATTGTTAATAGATACAATTCTAGTAACCCCTGCAAGACGTGCCTGTGTAATTACGCGTAATTGTTCAATAGGATCATCGTAAATAAGCCCGATGTGAGCGTGAGTATCAAAAAATTGCATGGCTGTATTCTTCCGAAATAGAAAATGATATGGCAGATTACCTGTGAAAAAACATGTAATCTGTAAACAACTTTGTTCCGATAGAATATACGAGAAAATCTTTAATGTCAAACTCGGCTATCTGTAAAACCCGTCCATTGTTTGACATAGTCAAACGGCTCTGCTAATATTTAGTGTTGTTTTATTGGGTGGGCTGTCCCTGGAGAATAAATGGCTAAAACCAGACATTATAAAAAAATAGAAAAAAACATCGCCTCTTCTTTTTCATCAGCTGTAAAGACAGTTTTTGGTAAAATCGGTCGTTTTTTTGCTGGATTTTTTAAAATCTGCGACAGCAAACTTACAATAATGATTGTTCCTCATTCTCAGAGCAAGGTTGTAAATTTTCAGACAAACGTTTTTGCGCTCTGTTTTGGAATTCTCCTCATTGCAGGCATTATTTCTTCATTTGTATATTTTAATCGTCAGGCTGCAGGTTCAAGCGCAGAAATAAGCCGCCTTATGAACGAAAACCGTCAGACTCTTGCAAGTCTCGACGAACTCCGCGACGAAAACAACGCACTTTTACAGACTGCAAAACGTTTTCAGTCTTCACTTTCGCAGTCGCTTTCGCTCCTTGGAATCGACAATTCAACTTCTGTTTCTAAAGCTTCAATGAACGACTCGGATCTTTCTTCGCTTTTTGACACACAGAGTCAGGTTACAGGTTCAACCAGAGAAGCAGCAGATATCCGCCAGTTAAATTCTTATCTGGAAAATGCAGTTCAACCAATTGAACAGATTGGAAAAATGCTCGAAAGCCAGGGCACTCTTTTTACAGACATTCCAAACATCTGGCCAATCCGTGGAGGAATCGGTCACGTTTCTATGCCTTTTGGTCAAAACAAACACCCGATTACCGGACAGTGGTATATTCACAAAGGCTTAGACCTTTCTACCTGGCGCAGTGGAGACGCGATTGTAGCAACAGCAAACGGTCAGGTTGTTTCTGTAGGTTACGACTTTGCATTCGGAAACTTTGTAATCATTAAACATAAACACGGAATCTACACACGCTACTGCCACATGCAGACAGCCCGCGTTAAAAAAGGTGAATTTGTTTCTCAGAGACAGGTTATTGGAACAATCGGAAACACAGGTATTACGACTGGTCCACACTTGCATTACGAAATCCACATTGGTTCGGACGTAGTAGATCCTGCAAAATACGTAAACGTAAAACTGACAAAATAAAATGGCATTTACTTCTGACGATATTTCAATCAACACACTCATAGGTCCAGGCTCGTTCGTTTCTGGAAACATAAAAATAAACGGCTTTATCCGTGTTGACGGCGATATTAACGGAAAAATAGAAACTTCCAGCAACGTAATAATCGGCGACAAAGCAAGAATCAAAGGCGACATAAACGCAAAATCAATTGTTATCGGCGGAATCGTACTTGGCGACGTTACAGCCCCAAAAGGAATAAAACTTCTTTCAAATTCAATTGTTGTCGGCAATTTAATAACCCAGAGCCTGCAGATTGAAGAAAATGTAATTTTTAACGGACATTGTATTTCGCTTAAGAATGAAGAAGAATTTAAAACTTCGGCGCAACAGTTTATTGACCAGCAGGCAATCAGAAGTAAGGTTATTTAAAAAATGGCAGGAGTTGAAGGAGTAAACGGGCAGTCACTTTATTTTGCCGCAGCACAGCTTGCAGCTCAACAACAGGCAAAAGAATCTGCAAAAAACGAAAAAGCAACTTCAACAAAAAAAAGCAGTTTTTCAAATTCAATTCAAAAAGCAAAAGAAGAATTTGAACTTGCAAGCAGCGGACTTCCAGTTGAACTGGCTGGAATGGACATGGAAGAAGCAGTTGTCTTCCTCAAAGATGAATTAGACACAGCCGGCGACCAACTGGCTGCAAACCCAAATATGGAACAAATTGAAAATTACCGAAAAAAACTCGGCAATTTTATGAAGTATGTTTCCAAAAACAATTACGAAGTGTTAACCTACGCACGAAAACGTCGTGGACGCCCACTTCTGGACAAAAAAACCGGAAAACCTGCTTATTACGTGCAGATACAGGTTATTAACGAAAAACTTGCACAATTAACAAACGACCTTCTCTATAATCACAGCAGGAATTTAAATATTCTTGCGCGGGTTGAAGAACTCAACGGCCTGATTGTAGATTTGCTGGCCGCTTAACAATTGAACAGGGCGAGTTTTAATTTTTGCCCACGGAGGAAAATGATGAGCGACATTTTCGAAAACGACATAGATGCCGAAAACGAAGATCTTTCAACCCTGGAAGATTCAGACACCAGAAAAACCAACACTGGAGTTGATGCAAATTTCGTTTATCCAAAGCCACTTTATTTAACCAAACTTGAATATTCAAGCGAAGGCGTTTACTGTTCTGTGCCCAAAAAGTTCCCGGAATTAAAAAACGGCGATGCAGTAATTATTCCGACAAGATACGGAAAAGACCTTGCAATGGTTTTAGGCAAGGCAGAACATCCGGTTGCACTAAAACCTTCCGACATTGTTACGATTGAACGCAAAGCAACAGAAGCCGATTTAAAAAAATATGCCGAACTTGCAGAAAAAGAAGAGGGCGCATTTAAGACATTCCGCGAAAAGGTAGCCTTGCACAAACTCGACATGAAGCTCGTTGCCGTACACTTTCTTTTAGAAGAAGCAAAGGCACTTTTCTTTTTTTCCAGCGAAAACCGCGTAGATTTCCGTGAACTCGTAAAAGATTTAGTAAGCATTTTTAAAATGCGCATAGAACTGCGCCAAATTGGCGTACGCGACGAAACAAGAATTACCGGCGGACTTGGTGTTTGTGGCAGACCATGCTGCTGCCACTGCATAAGCGACAAACTTCCTCCAGTTTCCATAAAAATGGCAAAGGAGCAGGGACTTTCGTTAAATTCAATGAAAATAAGCGGACAATGTGGCAGACTTTTATGCTGTTTAAGCTATGAGTTTAACTGGTATGCCGAAGCACGCAGAAGCCTGCCCTCCGAAGGTGTCCACGTTTTTTACGACGGAACCCAATTTAAGATTACCGACGTAAATCCACTTACAAGAATGGTAAAAATGCTCGGCGAAGACGGAAGAATTTTAGAAATTCCATCCAAACGGTTTGAACGCGAAAGTGGAAACCGATGGAAGATAAATTAAAAGCCCGGCGCTTTTACTTTTACGCTGAAATTTCTGCAACAATGCCAGAAGAATCCGGCGTAAAGGCGTTTTCTGCAAAATCGCTGAAAAATTCTACTTTTGAAAATCCTGCTTCTTTTGCAAAATGTTCAATCTCGTTAGTTTGCAAAAGATAAACAGGAGCGTCCTGAGTAACGACAAATTTTTTATCGTTACTGTTTGTAAGAATCTGTTCCATGTAAAATTTTTCGCCACGTTCTTCGATTTGAGTCGTTAAACCTGCGCGAATACTTTTACGGACAGGAAGTTCAATTTTTGATTTTTCTTTAAACTTAGCAAAATTCGGCAAAGACAAAATCAACTTTCCTTCCGGCGAAATTAACTGCCTGCAATCATAAAAAAGTTTTGCCATTAAAGTTTTGTCATGAGTAAAAATTATACGGTCGTCTAAGACAGAAATAATATTATAAAAACCTTTACCCAAAAATCTTGTCATTTCGAGCGAAGACATTAAAAAATAACGCACAGCCATTAACTGTGTACGACGTTTTCTGTTTGCTGATTCAAGAAGTTCCTGCGATGTTTCTATTCCAGTAACGTCAGAGCCTTCCCGTGCAAGATTATGCTCAAAAGTTCCACAACCGCACCCAATCCGCAAAAGTTTTGCAGGGCAGGGGAACAAAGCTATTCTTTTTTGATAAAACACTTTTTGTTCTTCTGTAACTGGATATAACTCATCATAGTATTCTGCTATGTTTTGATTTATTTCCATAAATTTATTATAAGGTCGATTTTTAAATTTCAAAAGAAAGATTTTATTAAATTTTGATTCAGGACGGACTTTTACAGAAAAACTTACATTTTACTTACCGGCTAAATGTTAAAAACATTTCCGGCTTTTCGTGGTTTTATTGCTACGCAACGCGCCTGCGGCGCGCCACTACAATCCGGCGTAGGATTAACAACGCCGAGACAAAACAATGTTTGTTTTTGTCGGCTAAAACTAGCCCGGATTGTAAGAGCGGCGTAGCCGTGGGGCTTTAGCCCCATGGAGCGACAGCGGAACTCTGGAAATCCGGACGAGACAGTTAATTGTGCTCCAGAAATTCCTGCTTTGCTAAACTTCTTCCGCAGAACTTTTAAAACAGGCAATGCCTTCGGCTACATATTTTTCGCGGAGCTTTTGGCAAATTGCAATTATTTTTTGAGCTTCGGCTTCGTCGCAATAAATTATGTACATTATGTTAAGCTGTGGCCAGATTGCATCTCCAAGTCGCGGATTTGAATATCCGGCGCCCATTACGTTTGCAAGTTTTGTATAGCGCGCAGCTACCTTGTTTTCTTTAAATTCTTCGTTAAAGTCTTCTTCGAGTGCCTGCGAAGTAATTACTTCGATCCGGGTCAACTTTCCGGCGTGTTTCCGGATATTTTCAATGTAAGACATTTTTTCATTCTCCATAAAATCTGCCCTCCATAGTAAAATTATGAACTGCATTTTTTTATCTAGGAACCAAGCCTGTCTAAAACCTGGCGGTAAACTGTTATTGTCGCACCTGATTTTTATGTTTTAGACAGCCTCAGAGTTTTTTAGTTTTCTTCTGTTGCACTTTGTGCCTGTGCTAACTTTGCTTCGAGAGCAAGAGCCTTTGCACGTTTTTTTTCGGCTTTCTTAAGACGACGATTATTAAAGATGTAGTAAATCGACGGCATAAGGAAAAGCGTCATTAAAGAACCAAAGGTCATTCCTCCAAATACGGTGAGCGAAATTGGCTGCATTGAAGAAGAACCTTCTCCCGGGAAGAACGCCATTGGAGCAAGCGAAATAACCGTTGTAAGCGTTGACATAAGAATCGGGCGCAGACGATTGCGTGCTGCCTGGATACAGGCTTCTTCGAGTTCGTAGCCACGTTTACGCAAAAGGTTAGTATAGTCTACGAGAACGATACCGTTGTTTACGATTGTTCCTACAAGAACCAGAATACCCATAATAGTTACAACGTTAAGCTGGTTTCCGGTTATTGCGTAAATTGTCATTACACCAATAAACGAAAGCGGAATTGTAAGAATAACGATGAACGGGTCGAGCATGGATTCAAACTGCGATGCCATTACAACAAATACGAGGAAGGCTGCAAGAATAATTACCATACCAAAGTTTGTTGCTGCTTCCATCATGTCTTCGAGGTCGCCGGAATAACTGATAATTACGCCGTCTTCCTTTGCAACGTTCTGGTTTATGAGTTTTTCAACTTCAGACTGAACGTCGCCAATCGAAAGTCCTTCCTTTGGTTTTGCAGTTACGTGAATAATGCGCGACTGATTTTCGCGGTAAATTGTAACCGGGGCAGTTGCTTCTTCATAATGAGCAAAGCTCGAAAGCGGAATGCGTAAGCCCGACGAAGTTACCATCGAAATTGAATCAAGATCCTGCAGGCGGCCACGGTCTTTGTCAGAAACGCGAACAACAACATCAATATCGTCGCCGTTTTTTGTGTAGCGGCTGGCAGTTTTTCCGTTAATTACGCCGGCAATTTCTGAACCGACTGAATAAACGTTTAATCCAAATTCCTGCATGCGGTCGCGGTCAAAGATAATGTTTGCCTGCGGAAGTCCGTCCTTTAAGTCTGAGTCAACTTCTGTAACCCAGTCTTTTGCCTGATTTTCGAGAACAGAACGAACCTGTCTTGCGGTTTCCATTACGAGGTTTAAGTCGTCAGATTTTATATCAACAGAAACACCCGATGAACTGGAAGCGCTGTTTGCATTTGTGGCAAAACTTACATTTGCGCCCGGGAACATCGTAAAGTATTTGCGGAGTTTAGCCTTTGCAGATTTTTCGTTGTCATAGCCTACGAGGCGGTCTTTTGGTTCATAAAGGGTGAATGTAACAGAACCGGTGTTTGTTTCTGACGAAGAAGAAATCATGCTTGTTCCGCCGACCGTAACTGTTGAATATTTTACGCCAGTTAAATCTTCGAGCGCCATTGTTTCAAATTCGCGCAAAAGGTCTTCTGTTACAGAAAGTTTTGTTCCCTGAGCGAGAGTAAAATCAACCTCTACGCTGTTTGCTGCAGAAGATGGCATAAATACAAATCCAACATATTTAACGGCAACAATCGAAAGAACAAATAAAACAACTACTGTCGCAATAAAGCTCTTTCTGTGATGCAGAACAAAGGCAACACCCTTTGCATATTTTTCGTCGAGTTTGTCAAAAAAGTGTGCAAATGCCTTGTCTACAGAATATGCAAGTCCGCGCCCTTCGTTGCGTTTGCCGTTCGCCTTTTTAACGTACATTGCACATAAAACAGGAACCAGGGCAATGGCAACAACGAGAGAAGAAATAAGCGAAAAGATAATCGTGTAAGCAAGGTCGTTGAACATCTGTCCCATCATTCCAAGTTTTTTCTGGAAAATAAGCATTGGAAGGAAGATACAAACAGAAGTTAAGGTTGAACCCATGATTGAATTTACCATTTCCTGTGAACCCAGAATTGCGGCAACCTTTGGCTTTGCATCTCGCTGAATATAAGAGAAGATGTTTTCGAGAACTACGATTGAGTTATCTACAAGCATACCAATACCGAGCAAAAGACCGGCCATGGAAATCATATTTATTGTAATTCCCTTTAAGTACATGCAGACGATTGTAATCATTACGGAAAGTGGAATCGAAAGACCAACAATCAAAGTAGATTTTAAGCTTCGCAGGAAGATAAACAAAACCGCAATGGCAAGCAAAGCTCCCTGAACTACGGAATTTACAACTTCGTTGATTGTCTGCGAAATAATATCGACAGTGTTAGAAGTTTCTACGATTTCAACATCGTTTGGCAACTCAGCCTGGAGTTTTACAAGCTGTTTGCGAACATTTTTTGCAGCCTGAACAGAGTTCTTTCCAGACTGTTTTGTAAGCATAATCATTACACAGGGACTGCCGTCGAGGTAGGCGAGGGTAGACTCATCCTTGTAGCCTTCGTAAACATCGGCAATATCGCGTAGACGAATTGTGCGTACGGCTGAATCAGTTCCAACCTTGTACGAAATTACTGTGTTCTTTAAGTCTTCTATGCTTTTATATTTACCGTCGTTTTTAATCGTGTAGTTAATGTCGCCGGAAGTAATTGTTCCCCCAGAAGACTGAATATTCTGAACTCCAATCATCGAAGAAACTGTACTAATCGTAAGACCGTAAGCTTCGAGTCTGTCACGAGGAATGTCAACATTGATTGACTGTTCGCGTCCACCAGAAACAGTTGCAGAGGCAATTCCGTCGAGCTGTTCAAGGCGTGGTTCAATTACATCTTCTGCAAGACTGCGCAATTCTTCTGGAGTGCGGTTACCGCGCAGAGCAAGACTTAAGATTGGCATCATCGAAGGATCCATCTTAATCGTTACAGGAGAATCCGCATCGTCCGGCAGATAACTGCGCACCATATCAATTTTATCGCGCACATCGCCACCGGCAGAGTCGAGGTTTGTTCCATAGTTGAATTCAAGAATTACGATAGAAACGCCCGACATAGAACGAGACTGCAAAGTCTTTAAACCAGAAACACCAGAAAGCGAACTTTCCAGGGTAGAAGTAACACTCTGTTCAACTTCTTCAGGACCAGCATTGTCGTAAGATGTATAAACAATCATGTACGGCAAATCCATATCCGGATACATATCAATTGGAAGCTGAGTAATACAGAAAATTCCAAGAATAATCGACAGAACAAATATAAGTTGTGTCGTTACGGGTTTATTTACACACTTTTCTGAAAATGTCATATAAATCTCCAGCTACTGTTTTTCGACTTAGTTTGAAGTTGAATTAGAAGTAATATTTACCTTTGCTCCATCGTTCAAAAGAGACATACCCTTTGTTACGATTTCGTCTCCAGCCTTGAGCCCCTGCGCAATTTCTGTCTTGTTGTCTACGGTAAGACCAACAGTTACAGGAACAAATTTTACGGTTGAACGCTTGTCTGAATGTGGTTCAACAACAAAAATGTAATTTTTTGAATCTCTCGTTACGACAGCTGTAGAAGGAACAACGATTGCATCTTTTACAGATTCTGTTACGAGTTTTACGCGGCCGTACATTCCAACCTTTACACGGTCATCTTTTCTGTCAAAGCGGAGTTTTACGCCCATTGTACGGGTAGAAGTGTCGAGAATCGGGCTGATTTCAAAAACGTGGGCAGAAAATTCAACACTCGGGTAAGCGTCAAAAGTAACGGAAGCTTTTTGATTTGCAGAAATTCTACTGATAAAGCGTTCTGCAATATTGATTTTAACTTCGAGATCATCTGTTAAAGCAACGGTTGCAATCGGAGAAGACTGGGCAACAGTTGAACCAACAGTTGTCGGTAACGAAGTAATTCTTCCGGCAATTGGCGAAGTTACAGGGCTGTCGTTATAAACTGCGCCTGCACGCAAAGGGTTTACGTAAGCAATTACCTGGCCTTTTTTTACAATGTCGCCAACATTAACAAGAATATTTGTAATTTTTCCGGCCTGATCCGGCAACACGGCAACCGAGTTAACAGAACTTATATCGCCGCCAAATTCAAGATAGTCGTCAAGGTTGCCGGCAACTGTAGTCAATGTACTTACAGCAAAAACCTGCTCGGCTTCCTGTGCCTGTGCAGTTGAATCATTTTTTTTACCGCCACAGCCAGTTACCAGAGGCATTGCCAGGGCAAGTGCGCCGACTGTAAAAATCAATTTAGAACGTTTCATTTTTTCCTCCTTTTAAGGCACCGCGTTAGCGGCGAGCCATGGATGGCGAAAATCACAGTTTGTAAAAGAAATGTTTGAACAAACTGTAATGATAAAAATTACATGGAAGTAATTTTTATCATGCCTCCTTCTTTTATTTTGCTACGGCAGCTTCAGTTCCGCCTGTCAATTTAACGTTAAGTGTGTTTTCCAGATCCATGAGGGCAGAAATATACTGATATTTCTGATTTAACTGACCAAGCTTTGCCTGGTTCAATGAACTTTCTGAATCCCTCAAATCCAAAAGTTCCGTCGTACCATTGCGGTAAGAACGCAACTGCATGTCGTAAGCTCTCTGCGCAAGATGAACAGAACGATTCATATTTTCTATCTGCTGCTTTGCCTGATTTAAAGTATCAACAGCCTTACGAACCTGAACTTTCTGATTTTCTTTTAATGTTTCTACCGCAAGTTCAAGTTGAACTAACTGCTGCTTGTAATCTTTTACCTGCTGACGGTTGCTAGACCACGGAAGCATATTTGTAAAGTTCCAGGCAAGGGTTAAAGTTAAATTACCGCTGTCGTACCATTTGTCGTTTTTTCCTAAATCGCTCAAAAAGCCGAACGCCTTAGCATTTTGTGCTGCAAGACCAAGGCTCGAACCATCTGTGTACATTGGTGTCCAGCCATAGCTCAAAGCAAAAGTCGGAACCCAGGTAGAAAGGTCGAGAGCCTTTACTCCAAGTTTTGCAGTTTCCATGTTTTTCTTTAGAGACTTAAGCTGCAAATCGTTTTCTGCGTATTTATTCAATAAATCCTGGGTTTCTACATCAACATAAGTTGGTTCGATCGGGCTTGTAAGTTCAATTTTTGTTCCAACAGGAAGACCGAGCAAAAAGGCAAAGGTGTCAAACTGCTGATTCAAACTCTGAACGGCACTATCAACGTCCGGCTTGGTGTTTTCGTAGTTTACCTGAGTCTGTAAAAGGCTTATTTCTGGTACAAGACCGCTCTTAAAGTTTGCTTCCGCCTGAATCATTCTCTGGCGCGCATTTTCGAGAGTCTGCTGCTGGATTTTTAAGCTTTCCTGCTGAAGCAAAAGAGCGTAATAAAGTTTTTTTATGTTCAAAATCGTTTCGTTCTGGCTCTGTTCCCAAGTAATTTTTCCGGATTCGTAACTTGCCTTTGCAATTTGAATTTGCGCAATATATGCAGGCGTAAAATTCCAGCTTACCGAAGCTCCGCCAATAACGTCCCAGCGCGACTCTTCGTCTGGATAGTCGGTAATTCCATAAGCAGCATACGACGGACTAATTTCGTTTGAACGCATCAGAGTGCCATTCATAGAAACAGTTGGCAAAAAAACGTTCCAGCTTACGTCAGAAGCACGCTTTTTAATTTCTAAATCAATGTCGCTGCTTTTGAGTGTGCGGCTGTTTTTTAGAGCGTAGTCAACAGCTTCATCAATCGAAAGAGTAACAACTTCTTGCGTTTGCGCATTGTGTTCACTTTGTGCAAAAGAAAAAGCCGCCAAAAGTGTTAAACTGAATACGGCGAGTATTTTTTTCATACTTCTAAACCTCCAGTAAAAATTCCTTAAAATTACTTTTTATATATGGCCGGACAATCTAAAAAACTCAAAAACTTTTTTTAGTTACCCGTAAAACCCAAAACCTTTTTTTAACTGTTCCTTTTTAAGTTTTTCAGGCATTTACCCCGTACATTGCAAAATCAAACAGATGTCGCATTGCCTTAAAGGTTTCTTCAAGTGTCAGACCTTTAGTCCGCCTTAAAACCATTAAAGAAACCGGCAAAATTCCTGCAACAAAAGTAAAATTTTCCGGTAAAAGCGGAAAATCAAAATCTATTTTTTTAAAATCTTCAACAGTGCGTTTTTCCCAGATGCTGTTTGCCTGCATGCATTCTTTTTTATTTTCGTCTTCGCAATACGGTTTGTCCGAAGTTGACTGCAACAGCCAGCCACAAATTGCCAGGATAGATTCTCTTACAGCAAAATACGAAGTTTCCGTCTTCATATTTATGTAAATAAATTCTGTATACGAGTTTGCTTCAACCGAGTTTTCTGCACAGGCCGTCTTTAAAAACGAAAGTTCTTTGTTTACGAGAGTCAAAAGCATTTCATTTTTGTTTTCAAAGTAAAAATACAGGCTGCTTTTTGCCATTCCAAGTTCGTCGGCAATATGTTCAATCGTAACGCCATTCATTCCGTACTTTCTTATAACTTTGGCAAAGGCTGTAAAAATCTTGTCTTCTTCCGGTAAATCTTCAGGCTTTAACTGGCAATATTGATCAAGCTCTTGCAAACGTTCCTCAGAAATTTTTGTAATGCGTTCATTTTCGCCAATCGTTCCAACAATTCCCTTATACAAAAAGTCAATAATCTTATTCGCAAAAACGTCTGTAGAACAAATCTCTTTATTATTATTTTCAAAATATATCTGGCGGATTTTTATATAAAGCAAGACCGAAACGCCACAAAAATAAATATGCGACCAGCGTTTTAATTGAGTTTTAAAGCCTTTTGAATCAAAAAAATCCTTAATCGAATTTTTTACTCCGCGCTCTTTTAACTCTTCATAAATAATTTTTTCAAAATTTTGAGTCTGGGTATGCTGTCTTATAAAATAGTTAATGTATTGCGTGTTTTCTGCAAAAAATACAATCAACTGAGCAAACTGCTTTTTAAAAGTCGAAGTTCCGTCAAAAAAGTTTGCATATTGAATATCTTTTACCTTTTCCGCAAGAACATCAAAAAAACGGCTCCGCATCTGCACAACGAGCTCGTCCTTGCTTTTAAAATGACGGTAAATTGCAGGTTTAGAAATTCCAACTTTTTCTGCAAGCTGACTCATCGAAAAATCTTCAAACTGTGGCTGCAGATAAAACGAAAACGCTGCTTCTAAAATGAGATCCTTTGTATTTTTTTTTGCTGATTTTATTTCTGCCATGTTAAATTACCGAACAATCGGTAACACAAAATATACCGAACATTCGGTAACATATCAATTAACTAACAGAATTTTATATTTATAAAAAAAGAGATTGTTTTTTTTAAGCCGTTATTCAAAAATTGCAAATTTTTCTTTTATTTGGTCAAGGTTTTCGCAGTTAAGTTCTTCTGCTTTTGCAAATTCAACCTGAGCTTCGTCTTTTTGTCCGTTATTAAAATATGCGGCTCCCAAATATGCGTGGATTACTGCAATTTTTGGGGCAAGATCTGCGCCTTTTTTTAGGCTTTCGACAGCTTTTTCAAGTTTTACGCCTTCTTCAAGATACATCATTCCAAGGCTTGCCCAGCCTTCGCCTTTTGTGTTGTCCATTTCTATCGCTTTTAAATAATTTTCTTCTGCCTTTGTATAATTTTTTAAAGTCTGATAGTCCATTCCAAGCGTTACGTAGTTACGATAATCTGGCTTTTTTTCGAGCGATTTTTCAAGCCAAAGGGCAGCATTTTCAAAATCTTCCTGGGCTGCATAAGTATTCGAAATAAATGCAAAAATAAGTTCGTCAGAATAACGCGTCTGTTTTTCCAGAGCTTCGTTAAAAAGTTCCAGAGCCTGATCGTATTTTCCAGCACCATAAAAAGTTACAGCCTTTTCAACACTCGAATCACCCGGTTTTGAACAGGAAAACAAAAACAAAGAAACAAAAATACTTCCGGCAAAAACAAAAATTCTCTTACAATTTTTACAAACACTAAGCATAACGGTTTTTAGAATATCAGTTTTACAAAAGTAAAATCAATCAGCGCACAAAAATAGCTTAGTGCGGGAAATTGAAAGTATAAACAAGTTTTTAAAATCGCCTTTAATTACAAAATTCAAATTACATACTATAATATTTTTCAAATGACAAATTTATTACCAATTGCCAGCGGAAAGGGTGGGGTAGGAAAAAGTTCCTTCGCAGTAAACCTTGCCACTGTTCTTGCCCAAAAAGGAAAATCCGTAATTCTTGCAGACCTCGACTTTGGAGGCGCAAATTTACATACATTGCTCGGTCTAAAAAACAATCATGCCGGACTCGGAAACTTTATCTACAAACAGACTGACGATTTTGATTCACTTTTACAGGAAACTTCCGTTCCAGGCTTAAAATTTATTGCGGGCGACTGCATGTATCCGGGAACCGCGAATATGGACGCTTCTTCAAAACGCAGAATCGTAAAAGCCTTAACCGCGCAACAATCAGATTATGTCATTTTAGATCTTGGGGCTGGAACAACTTACAACACACTCGATTTTTATCTTTTAACGTACAATTCACTTTTAGTAACAACTCCAGAACTTACTTCAATTTTAAACGCTTATTCATTTTTAAAGGCAGCAACATTCCGATTTTTTATGCGCCAATTTAAGGCCAAAAGCGAAGAACGCACTTTTATCAACGAATATCTGAAAAACGCCTTAACAGGCAGCGACGCCGACCTTGTTGACCTTGTTCAAAAACTCGAAAAACAGTTCCCAGAAAGTGGAGCAAATGCAAAACTAGAACTTTTAAAATATCGCCCACAGGTTATTATGAACCAGGGACAAAATTCTTCAGACTTAGAAATGGCAAAACGCCTGCGTTCCCTTGTTCAAAAAAAACTTGGAATAAATATGGATTTTGTGGGATTTTTGCCAAAAGACGAGCAGGTCAGCTATTCAATTGCACTAAGAAAACCTCTCGCCCTTGCAAATCCAGGTTCGCAGTTTGTAAATGCAGTCGAGACTTCAGCTCAAAGAATTATGGTTCATTCTTACAATTACAATGAACTTAACAATTTTGAAGCCGATGATATAAGCAAAGACAAAGACCTTAAAGTTTTAGAAAAAGAATTCAAAAGTTTGTAAAAAGAGGCAGCAAAGATGGACTTAATATCAATTTTAAATTCAGTAAAAGAAATAAGCAGTTTATCTGAAAAATATTTTATGGATTTAGGAAATCTTTTTCCTTCACTCTTAAATAAGGAAATTTCGCCTTCCCTTAAAAATCTGCAGAACATCGTTGTAACACTCGGCGACAACAACAAAAAATCCGTAGCCACAGAAAAAGAACTTTTTGACGGAATCGCAGACAAATATACACCGCTTTTTTCTCAGTTGAATAAAAAAATTGAAACCCTCGACGAACTCGACAAATACATTGCCGGCGTAAAAGAAGATTCAGAACAGATGGAACTCATTGCACTCAACGCAATGGTTATTTCAATAAAGTCGGGCGAAAAAGGCCAGGCATTCAGCCGCATTACAGAAAACCTCCAGCGTCTTTCAAACGATATGTTCCAGTATTCAGACCAGCTTTTAAGCGAAGAAAAACAGCTCCTCGAACATATTAGAACACTCAAAAACATTTTTAATGGAATTGTAACTTCTCAAAAATCAGTTTCAGAACAAGGTTCAGCCGGCACTTCTGGAATCGACGCAATACTAAACTCAATAAACGAGCCGCTTTCTATAATGGATTCAAGCCTCGGCACAATTTATCCGCCAATTCAAAAAGCAATGGAAAATCTCCAGTTGCAGGACATTATCCGCCAGGGCTTAGACCACATAAAATCCTGCCTCGAAGAAGTAAAAATTACGCCGGAAGTTGCAGGCAGCGACGCCGAACTCGATTCAATCTGCTTTAACATTGCCCTCTACGAACTTTGTGTCGATGTCCTTAACGACATTTTTGATTATTTTTCAAAAGGATTTATGGAATTTGACAGAAACTGGGGCGAAGTAACAAACAGACTTCAGGAAATTCAATCTCAAAAAAACAATTTTACAGAACGCTTTTTAAATACAGACAACCCAGGCCCAGAAAACATTACAGCCCGACTCGACGCCGTAATCGGAGAATTCAAAAAATTAATTGCAGAATTCAACAACTATCATCTCGTACAAAAAGACCTTCTCCACGTTACACAGAGCATTAACGAAAAAGCGCGCACAATGTACAACGTCTTCGAAAACCTGCGCCCTGTAATGAGCCGTCTGCACCATGTCCGCATTTTGCAGCAAATCGAAGTTGCCAAAAACGAAGCAATCAAACAGGTAAAAGATTCAGTTACCGACATGGACAACCTTATCAACGCTTCAAACAAATCTCTGGATTTAATGGAAAAACTGCTTTCTGCCTTTATCCACGAGTCAACAGAACTTCTTTCTGAATTTACAGATTCAATCACGCTCGACAATCAAAAAATGGTTTGCCTGCGCAAAGACAAAACCGAATACTTTGAAGACTTGCAGAATTCCCAGAACACACTCGCTTCGATTATTTCCAATTTTGAAGTTTTCCCGGAAGGTTTTGAAGCAAAGTGCAAAATGGTAGCCCAGGACCTTTCTGGCTTGAGCGAACTCCAGGAAAAACTTTCTGAATGCCGAGACTTTCTTTCTGCCAAAAAAGATGAACTTGCAGTAAAACGCGCAAAACTTCTTGAACAGAAAAACATAACTTCGTGGGATATTAAAAATTCAAAATTCAGCGAAATAATAAATCATTTTACGATTACGGCACATAAAGAAGCTGCCGGAAAAATCGGTGGGTTTGAAATTGAACACGGCGCAGAACAGGGAGAAATTACATTCTTTTAATTAAACGCCGATGAACCGCTATTTTGATCTTCACTTTAACAAAAATATCGTCACAATTTATCCGGGAGAGTTCTGGTCTTCGACAGGCCCAGAAATGATTTCTACAGTCCTGGGCTCCTGCGTAAGCATTGCACTCTACGACCCGATTGCCGGCGTCGGCGGAATGAACCACTTTATGCTGGCAAAAGACACCAACTTAGAAATTGACGGTTCAGAAGACAGACTTTTAGGCCGCTTTGGCGAATACGCAATCGAAATGCTTGTTTCCGACATGGAAAAAAAAGGCGCAGTTTTTTCTCGCTGCACGGCAAAAGTTTTTGGCGGTGGAAACATTTTTAACACGGAAGAACCACAGAGCGGCCGTTCCTTAGTTGGAGCGGCAAATATAAAATTCGCCTTTGATTATTTAAAAGCCCACAAAATCGAAATAAAAAGCTCAGACACCGGCGGAAACCTTCCGCGCAAAATTTTCTTTGACCCGGTAACTTCAAAAGTATTCTTAAAGCACATCGACTCGCGCACGCAAGAAGACGACAATTTTATAAAATCAAAAGAACAAAAATATCTCGACTACCTTGCAGAACTAAACCGACTTGCCAAAGGTCTGTAAATCAACAGCTTTATCAACCTCGCTTTCTATAAACGAAAGAATTTTTTCTGGATTTAAAATCAAAATAAAATTTTCTCCACGGCGGGCAACCATACTTACAAAGTCCTGACCTTCGTTTATTCCATAATCTTTAGAATCCGCCTGAATCAAATTTAAATTACTTACAGCTTCAACTTTATCCGCAACGATTCCAAGCAAAACAGGTTTTTCTTTTTTCTGCGGAATTTCCATTATTATTACCTGAGTTCCAGTCAAATCGTCCGAAACTTCAAATTTAAACAGCTTTCGCAGGTCAACAATCGAAACCACAACGCCGCGAACATTCATTACACCTTTTAAATAAGGCAGGGCATTCGGAATCGGAGTTAAAGATTCAAATTCAAAAACTTCCTTAACATATTTTACAGGCAACGAAAACATTTCCTGTCCAAGATTAAACGAAAAATAAGATTCTGCAGAAGTTTGATTTTCATTCATTGTTTGACGTCTCCAAAAACTGACGATAAAATTATATTTAAATTACTTATTTGGGCGTATCCCTTTGTGCTTTGCCCAAAGGGTCGGGCTTTGCGCAGTTCCGCTGTTCGCTTCATTCTTCTGACATTCTGTCAGAAGAACGCCTGCGGCGCTGCTCCAATCCCTTACGCGGTTTGCAACGCAAACTCTCAGCGTGCTTGCACGCAAAAATCCCTTACGCAACGCGTAAAGTCGTGCGCTTTAGCGCACACGTAAATAAAAAGTACTGTCCATAGTGTCATTCCCGCACTTGATGCGGGAATCTCTAAAAGACAGAAAAAATACTTTCGGGACAACCCGAATATTCAGCTCAAAAAAGTATATACCAACTCCGGTTAAAAATAAAATTGAGGATAAAATTTTGGCAGCAAAAAATTCAACACAAGAACAGACAATAAAATGGACAGGCACTGCCGGAATCGAATCCGCCGACAAACTTCAAAAAGAACTTTTAAAAGCCTTAAATTCAGCTTCCACACTTTTTCTTGACCTTTCCGAAGTTGAAGACATTGACCTGACCGGAATTCAACTTATTCTCGCAACACAAAAAGAAGCAGACTCTCAAAAAAAAGAATTTTTTGTAAAAGACAACGTTCCACCAGCAATTAGTGAATATGTTTCCGGCTGTGGAATCGACCTTAACTCTCTGATTCAAAAAACACAAACGGGAGCGCAATAAATCATGCTTGAACAAATCAGCTCAGTCTTTCTCGAAGAAGCAAACGAACTTTTGGACAATCTCGAAGAACAGCTTTTAACGCTCGAAGAAAATCCCGGCGACATGGAAACAATCGGCGCTGTTTTCCGTGCAATGCACACGATAAAAGGTTCGTCGGCAATGTTCGGCTTTAATGCAATTTCCGAGTTTACCCACGAAGCAGAATCTGCAATGGACCAGGTGCGTAACGGCATTGTTCCGGTTACAAACGAACTTATAGATTTAATGCTCAAATCCCGCGACCACATCCGTTTTATGCTCGACGCAGGACAAGACATTACTCCAGAAATAACCCAGACTTCGCAAACTTTAATTCTTGCGTTTAAAACTTACGTTGCCACTCATGGGGGAACAAATTCAAAAGACGAAGCTTCAATTCCTCAAAATCACCCCTCCCAGGAACCTCCAAAAAAAGAAGAAAATTCTTCAACTTACCGCATAAAATTCAGGCCAAGCAAAAAAATAATGCAAAACGGAACCCGCCCGGAACTTTTAGTAAAAGAACTTTCGGAAATGGGCAATGCCTCTGTTGTTGCTTTTTATGACGAACTTCCGGAACTTTCAAAAATGAATGCGGAAGAATGTTATTTTTCGTGGGACGTAATCCTTACAACCACAAAAACAAGAAATGACATTGAAGACGTTTTTATCTTCCTCGATAACGAATCAACATTTTCAATAGAAAAAATCGATTTAAATCCAGACCAGGATTACCGCATCGGCGAAATTCTCGTTGACCGCAACGATGTTTCAAAAAATCAAATCGATTCAATCATGAACGAACACAAGCAGCTCGGACAAATTCTCGTAGAAAAGCAGCTTGTTTCAGAAAATCAGATTAAATCAGCCCTTGCCGAACAGCAGCATTTAAAAAACATTAATTCCGAAAATCCTGCATCAACGGCAAACAATGCAGTTCAAACTTCAATCCGCGTAAGTTCCGAAAAACTCGATTCTCTTGTTGATTTAATCGGCGAACTCGTAACTTTTAACGCGCGCCTTGAACAAATCGCAATCGATAAAGATTTGCCTATTTTAAAAACCCTGAGCGAACAAAGTTCACGCCTGGCAGTTTCTTTGCGCGACACTTCACTAGAAATTCGAATGCTTCCGATTGGTTCACTTTTTACGCGATTTAAACGCACAGTCCGCGACCTTGCAGAACAGCTCGGCAAACAAATTGAACTTGTAATCGAAGGCGCAGAAACAGAACTCGACAAAACTGTCGTAGACAAACTCAACGATCCTCTTCTTCACCTTGTGCGCAACTCAGTTGACCACGGAATTGAACTGCCGGTAGAAAGAATTGCAAACAAAAAAGATCCAAAAGGAACAATCACACTTTCGGCAAAACATCAGTCGGGGGCTGTCGTAATTACAATTACAGACGACGGCAAAGGTTTAGACAAAGAAGCAATCCGTAAAAAGGCAATCGAAAAAAATCTCATTACAGAAGACGCAGAACTTTCAGAATCAGAAATTTTCCATTTGATTTTTCAGCCGGGATTTTCTACTGCAAAAACAGTTTCTAATATTTCCGGTCGCGGTGTTGGCCTCGATGTCGTTAAAAAAGACATTTTTTCGCTCGGCGGTTCGGTTTCGGTTGAATCAAAGGCGGGGCAGGGTTCAAGCTTTATCTTAAAAATTCCGCTTACGCTTGCAATCATCGACGGAATGCTCACACAAATCGGCAATACAAAATACATTATTCCGGTTAACACAATTTCTGAATGTCTGTTTTTTGAACATTCGGGCAAAAAAAATTCGGAATCTCTCTTTCCGTTTACGCTTGTTCACGGAAAAGAAGTTCCTTGCATAGATTTAAGAAAATATTTTAAAACCCCGGAACCGCACAATCCTAAAAAAGAAGTCGTTACAATAAACACTCAGGACGGAGTTGTCGGAATCATCGTAGACAAAATCTTAGGCAGCCACCAGACGGTAATAAAACCGCTCGGCAAACTCTACCGCAACAGCATCGGCATAAGTAATTCAACTATTTTGGGAGACGGTTCGGTTGCGCTGATTCTCGATGTTTATAAACTTGCAGATTTAATCAACGCAAGGGAGAAAAATAAAAAATAATGAGCACAATTGATTTTTTTTCTCCCCCGGAATTATCGGATTCACAATTTCAGCATTTATCAGAATTTATCCAAACAAACGTCGGAATAAAAATGCCGGCAGAAAAACGGCTAATGGTTCAGTCAAGGCTTGCAAACCGCTTAAAAGTTCTTGGAATGAACAATTACGATGATTATTTAAAATTCACCTTTTCTAATACGCCTCAGGGAAGCGAAGAAATTGCTTTAATGATTAACGCAATTACGACGAACCTGACAGTTTTTTTCCGAGAAAATTCTCATTTTGAATATTTATCAAATATTGTCCTTCCGGAATTTGCCCAGCAAAACCTTAAAAAAGTTGAATTGTGGTCGGCTGGCTGTTCCAGCGGGCAGGAACCTTACACACTTTCTATCGTCATGCAGGAATTTATCCGCCAGAATCAAAATTCAATTAACGATTATTCAATTCTTGCAACGGATATTTCTTCAAAAGTTTTGGACAAAGCAATCGACGCAGTTTATCCAATGAACGAAGTCGAAAACCTTTCTTACGACCTAAAAAAACGGTATTTTTTAAAAAGCAAAAATCAGGAAAGTCCAACTGTCCGCGTAAAACCGGAAACCAGACAAAAAGTAAACTTTTCCCGGTTGAATTTTATGGATTCAAGTTATCCAAAAACCACGCAAAAACATGTAATTTTCTGCAGAAACGTTCTAATTTATTTTGACAAAAAAACTCAGGAAAGCGTTGTGCGAAAATTATTAGAACATTTAGTGCCAGGCGGATACCTTTTTCTTGGCCACTCGGAGACGATTTTTGGAATGGATTTGCCACTAAAAACGGTTGGTCCGACAATATTTAAAAAGATTTAATAACAAAATAGTTTTTACACAGGCAGACAAATGGCTATTAAAGTTTTAATAATTGACGATTCTTCTCTTGTAAGACAGACTCTCACCCAGGTTTTAGAAACCGACGCAGAAATAAAAGTAATCGGCACTGCAACAGACCCGATTATTGCAGTACACATGTTGCAGGACAACCGCCCGGATGTAATTATTTCCGACATTGAAATGGCAAGAATGGACGGTCTTACTTTTTTGCGCAAGATGAACGAAACAATCGACCCGATTCCAATCGTAATCTGTTCAACTCTTGTTCAAAACGACTCTCCACAGGCAATAAAAGCATACGAACTTGGTGCCTGCGAAGTAATTTTAAAGCCTTCGTTCCAGACAAAAAAGTTTTTAGAAGATTCAAAAATTCTCCTTTGCGACGCCGTAAAATCGGCATTCAGCTGTACAGGAAAAATAAAACAGTTAATTCCGCCTCAGGCGCAGTTACATTCAAGTCAAAACAAAAAGGCAAGTCTTGAACCATTAGAAAAGCCAATGCCGGCAACTCTTGAACAAAACACAACGCCTTCTGTAATTGAACCAAAATTTTCTGCGGACGTTATAATCGAAAAACCAAATTCAACTGCAGCAAATGCATTTGGTCTTTCCATGCCGGTTGTCGTAGTTGGAGCCAGTACAGGCGGAACCGAAGCGTTAAAAGACTTTTTAGGCGAACTGCCGTTAGACTGCCCTGGAGTTGTAATTGTCCAGCACATGCCAGAACATTTTACAAAAGCATTTGCCGAACGCTTAAACCGCCTCTGCCAGATTACAGTAAAAGAAGCTGTAAACGGAGACCTTGTAACTCCAGGAACGGCTTTAATTGCACCTGGCAATCATCACCTGCTTTTAAAACGTGTAAATAATTCTTATTGCATAGAAATAAAAGACGGACCGCTTGTTGCAAGACACAGACCTTCTGTCGATGTTCTTTTTCGCTCAGCAGCGCGTTACGCAGGAAAAAATGCAATCGGTGTAATAATGACAGGAATGGGCGACGACGGTTCCCACGGAATGAAAGAAATGCACGATGCCGGCTCGTATAATATTGCTCAGGACGAACCAACTAGCATCGTTTGGGGAATGCCGGGAGAAGCCGTAAAAGCAGGCGCAGTTGATTCAGTACTTCCGCTAAACAAAATTGCAGAAGCTGTGTGCAACAGGGCTAAAATTATGCAGATGAATTTTAATCATTTTGCGCATTTATAACACATTTATAAACAATAAAATAAATGCTATATGATAAAATCAACTAATATTGGGGGAAAGTAGATATGTCAAAAAAAATTCTTGCTGTTGATGATTCTGTTTCTATCAGAAAAAGCATTTCATTCATTCTGTCCCAGGAAGGATACGAAATAACCGAAGCCGAAGACGGCGTAGACGGACTTGCAAAAGCAAAGGCCGATAAATACAACCTTATAATAACAGATATAAATATGCCAAATATGGACGGAATTGAATTTACAAAAGAATTAAGAAAGACCGACGGATATAAATTCACTCCAATAATTGCCCTTACAACCGAAAATCAGGCAACAAAAATGGAAGAAGGAAAGGCTGCCGGCGCAACTGGCTGGATTGTAAAACCATTTACTTCAGAAAAACTGATTGCAGTTGTAAAAAAAATAATCGGATAGAATTTATAAATTTATTAAGAGGTTTTTATGAAAAGCATTCGTCATGCAATAACTGGTTATGTAGCACTTGTATCTTTAATTTTGGGAATTGCATTAACAGGAATTTCAATCTTTTTTGCCAGCGACGCCGTTAATACGACTGCTTATCAGGGAATAAGTCCTCTTTTAGACACTGTTTCGCAACTGGCAGTAAGCAAGATTCAGGGAAACATCAATATTCTCCATTCAATTGCAGAACGTCCGGAACTAAAATCAAACCTTACAATTAAAGAAAAGGCTGTTTTACTCGACGGATGCGAAGATGTTTTTAGCGGAGCAAATTATTTTATTCTTGCAGACGCCCAGGGACACGGATACACATCTCACGGAAACAAATGCGAAATTCAGGGGCGCGACTATTTTAATCAGGCTGTAAGAGGTGCAAATGCAGTTGAAGGTCCGATTATCGCAAGCACAACAGGAAAAGTTGCAATCTTTTACGCAGTTCCTTTACGCGACGACAATGGAAAAATTTCAGGCATTCTTGCAGTAAATACAGACACCCAGCTTTTAACTGACTTTATCGAAAACTTGAATTCCATACAGGGAAACGAATCTTTTGTAATAAACAGCACAACAGGAGTAATTCTTGCAAACACATTGTCAACTTCAACCTACGGCGGAACAACTTTTGAATCTCTTGCAATGAACAATTCAAACTTTAAGGGTATAGCTTCTGTTGCAAAGAAAATGATTAATCTTGAAAAAAACGTAGAAGAAATTAAATTCAACGGAAAAAAATATTATACAGCCTATACTGCAATTGACAGTGCCGATATTTCAACAAACTGGTCAGTTGCAATCATGGTTCCAAAAAGCACATTTATGGAATCTGTAAACATAATGAAAGTTCTAATGATTATTATTTCTATTGTGTTTATCGTAGGTTCTTTCATTTTTGCATGGATTTATGCTTCTTCACTTTCAACTCCAATAAACAATATTCGTATTGCCTTAACAAATATTGCAGACGGAAACCTTATAATTACCGAAAAAGAAATTAAAGATTCCGTAAAAATGAAGCAGCGTGGCGATGAACTCGGTTCAATGGCAAAAGCTCTCGACAAAATGACAAATTCGCTCATAAAGACAATTCAAAATGTACGCGAATCTGCAATGAACGTTCGTGCAGGCGGAGAACAGCTTTCTTCTTCAAGCCAGGCAGTTTCTTCCGGAGCTAGTGAACAGGCAGCTTCCACAGAAGAAATGAGCGCAACAATGGAGCAAATGACAAGCAATATCCGCCAGACTGCAGAAAACGCAACCCGCACAAGCCAGATTGCAGTTCAGGCAACAGCAGACGGAGAAGCCGGCGGACTTGCAGTAAACGAAGCAGTTGAAGCAGTAAAGGCAATTTCAGAAAAAATCAACATAATCGAAGACATTGCAGGTCAGACAAATATGCTCGCACTCAACGCCGCAATCGAAGCAGCGCGCGCCGGAGATGCAGGAAAAGGATTTGCAGTCGTTGCAAGCGAAGTTCGTAAACTCGCAGAAAGAACACAGGCTTCCGCAGCAGAAATCAGCAAAATTTCGACACACACACTCTCAACTGCAGAAAATGCCGGCAATATGATTAACGGTGTTGTTCCAAAAATTGAAGAAACTTCAAACCTTATTCAAGAAATTGCATCGGCAAGCCGTGAACAGGACAACGGTGCACAGCAGGTTTCTACGGCAATTATCCAGCTCGACAGTGTAGTTCAGCAGAATGCAAGTGCCGCAGAAGAAATGGCAGCAATGGCAGAAGAACTTAGTTCCGAAGCACAAAAACTTGTTCAGACAATTGCATTCTTTAAGACTCCGGACGAATTCAACCAGAATCTGGCAGAAACAAACGAAATGCTAAAAAAGGCAGAAGAAGTTCAGCCGGAAAGCCCTAAAGAAGAAAAAATTCCTGCTGTAGAAAAACCTTCTGCAAAACCAGAACAAACGGAAGAACCAAAAGAAGTGGCAAAACCAAAGGACAATCCTATTTCTGGAACAGTTGTAAGAAAAACCACCGCAGATCTTATAAAAGATGCGGATTTTGAAGAATTCTAAAAAAAAAGAAACCGGCTGTTTATAAAAAGTTATTGCAGTTTTACATAACGCAGAATTGCTTTATTTATTAGACAGCTGGTTTTCTGTAATTAATAAAAAAATGAAAAAATCGTTTTTAACTTTTTTACTTGATTCAAATGTTTGTGCTGTAGAAATTTCGAGCGTTCTCGAAGTATTGAATTACGGAAATTTTACCGCAATTCCAGGCGCAAAAGACTATATTGAAGGCTTAATTTATTCGAGAGATCAGGGAATTACTGTCATTAACTTAAGAAAAAAATTCGGTCTAAAAAATAAAGAAGTTGATAAAAACACAAAGATAATCGTCATTTCTGTTGTAAAAAAAGTTGAAGAAACCGAAAAAACAACACTTTACGGATTGGTTGCCGACAAAGTTCTTGATGTTCAGACTCTCGACGAAGACGAAGAATCAAAAACGAAATGCAAAACTTCAATTCCAAAGGAAAATATTTTGAAAATTTTAAAGACAGAAACTTCAAATGTTTTTATTCTTGGCCTTGACGATTTATAATAAAAAGACAGGGGAGGAACTGATAATTAAAAAGTTCTTTCCAAATAAAGCTGGATACAATATGACTGAGTAAATTTCTTGACCTTACAAAGTCATTTTTATATCTTTAAAATATATTTATTGGAGGCTATCAAAAAATGGCAAAAGCATTTGAAATGAAAGACTTTGACCTTACAGGCAAAGTTGCTTGGGTTACAGGCGCATCATACGGAATCGGATTTGCAATCGCTAAAGCATTCCACGCAGCTGGAGCAAAAATCGTTTTTAACGACCGTGGACAGGAACAGCTCGACAAGGGCTACGCAAACTACAAAGAAAACGGAATGGACGATGTTCATGGATATATCTGTGATGTTACAAAAGAAGACCAGGTTATCGAAACTGTTAAAAAAATCGAAGCTGAAGTTGGCGTTGTAGACATTCTCGTAAACAATGCAGGAATCATCAAGAGAATTCCAATGACAGAAATGTCAGCAGAAGACTTCCGCGCTGTTGTAGATGTTGACCTTAACGCTCCATTCATCGTATCAAAGGCAGTTCTTCCTTCAATGATTAAGAAGGGACACGGAAAAATCATCAACATCTGTTCAATGATGTCTGAACTTGGCCGCGAAACTGTATCTGCTTACGCAGCTGCAAAGGGCGGTCTTAAAATGCTCACAAAGAACATCTGTTCTGAATACGGCGCAGACAACATTCAGTGCAACGGCATTGGACCTGGATACATCGCAACTCCACAGACAGCACCACTCCGCGAAAAGCAGGCTGACGGTTCACGCCACCCATTCGATCAGTTCATCTGCGGACGCACTCCAGCAGGACGCTGGCTCGACCCAGAAGAACTCGCAGGTCCAGCAGTATTCTTAGCTTCTGACGCATCTAACGCAGTAAACGGCCACATTCTCTACGTAGACGGCGGTATCCTTGCATATATCGGAAAGCAGCCTAAATAGACTGCGTACACGGATGTACGCGTAAAGACAACGAGTTTCGCAAGAAACTCTGTACTTTTTGACAAAACACGACGTTTTGGCAGAAAAGTACGCTTACATCGGAAAACAGCCTAAATA
>CAVJSA010000012.1:0-40805 GCA_963651875.1 Lachnospiraceae bacterium
GCGAGTTTGCTTATCGCAAACTCGTTATTATCGTGTGCGCTAAAGCGCACGGCCTAACGCTATCGCGTTAGGGATAGTAGGGGCGCCGGAGGCGTAAAAAACGGCTTGCCGTTTTTTATGGAGCGAACAGCGGAACCCCGAAAAGCCCGACCCTGCCGGATGGCAGGGATACGCCCTTATTTTAAATTAAAACGATTAACTGCTATCTGATAAATAATTTCGACAACTTCATCGACAGAAAAATCTTTCATATTGAACATAATGTGTCGGTTTGTTCTATCTTCGCGGTTCTTGCCTGTTACGTATTTGTACCAGAGATGGCGGCGACGATCTACTTTTTTAATTAAAACCGAAGCTTCGTGCCTGGTTAAATCGTAAGCCTTTACAACGTGGTTCAAACGAAAATCAATTGGTGCATACAAAAAAACATTTAAAACATTGTCGTAAGACGAAAGAAAATAGTCAGCACAGCGCCCAAACATAACACAGCTTTCTTTGCCTGCAATTTCGCGGATTGCGCTTGCCTGGGCTTGAACTGCTTTTTCTGAAAAGTCTGAATTTGAAACACCAAAGCCAAACTCGTTTACATATTGCTTTACTTTGTCCACTCCATGTTTTTTATGGTCAAGGTTGTAAATTGTGGTTTCGTCCATTCCAGAAATTTCGCGGGCTTTGTCTACAAGTTCACGCTCGTAAAAGTTTACGCCGAGTCTTTCTGCTAATTTACGGCCGACTCCGCTCGCGCTGCATCCAAATTCACGCCCAATCGTTATTACAAATCTTTTCATAATTTACCTTCAATTTCTATTTTTATTCTAAAGCGCAGCACCTGAATGCAACTTGCGACAGTTTTTCGACGAGAGAGTATTTTCAGTATTTTTACTCAAACTCGACATTTTCTATTTAATTTCTGCAATTGCACGTTTAGAAACATACAAAAGCAGTGAGTTTATTCCAAAGTAAATAAGAGCGATTACAGCATAAAGACCGATTATATAAGAAGATTTTACGTAACGCCCCATAATAATCTGCCCCGAATACATAAGTTCGTGAACTGCAACTACAGCACAAAGCGAAGTATCCTTAATAATTGTAATAAACTGCCCCATAAGCGGTTTGCGGATTCTTTTTACAGTTTGTGGAAGAACAACATGAACCAAAGTTCCAACAAAACTAAATCCCTGAGAATAACTTGCTTCCCATTGACCTTTTGGAATTGACTGCATTCCACCACGCAGAATTTCTGCAACCAGAGCACAGTTTAAAAATGTAAGCGCACAAACCGAACTTGCAATTGTCGGAAGTGGAAGCGTAAAACGAAAGAAAATAATTACCAAAATAAGAGGAAGGTTTCGTGCAACATCGATGTAAATTGCAGAAACTTTTGAAAGAATTCCTTTGTTTGTAAATTTTGAAATTCCCAAAACACAGCCAAGAACAAAACTTGCAATAATTGTCAAAACAGCAATCAAAAGCGTTGTGCCAAAACCATTCAACAAAAACAAAAATGTAGTTAAATCAAGAAATTTGTCAGTCATGCTTTTACCGCCTTTTTTTCAAGAGATTCAGAAAGTTTTGAAAGTGGCAGACACAAAATCAGGTAGAGCAGGGCAGAAATAATAAATGACTGTGTGTAGCAGCCATACTCAGAAGCCCAACCATCGGCGCGATACATCAATTCTCCGGCAGTAACGACAGTAAGAGTTGCGGAGTTTTTAATCATATTTACGCACTGATTTGTCATTGGCGGAAGTGCAATTTTTACAGCCTGTGGAATTACAATAAAAAACAGCGACTGCAGATAACTCATTCCCTGACTCAAGGCAGCTTCTGTCTGTCCACGAGGAATTGCTTTAATTGCCGACTCAACAACGCTTGCTCCAAATGCCCCCGTATAAAGCGAAAGTCCAAGACAGCCACAGGCAAACGGACTGAGCATAATTCCAAGATGAGGAAGAACATTGTACATAAACAAAAGCTGAACAAGGAGCGGAGTATTCTGAAAAAAGTTTACATAAGCAAGACATATTGCCTTTGCCGTGCGATTTTCGGAACAGCGGACGAGTCCAACAAAAAGGCTTATTAAAAGTGTAAATACAAGACTGATAAACGAAATTAAGACGGTAATTAAAAAACCTTCGCCAAAAATTCGCCAGTCAGAAAATAATAAAATCCATCTGCTTATATTGAACATAGTTTTTCCTTATATGGATTTGGGCGCATTCTGTTTTTTTTCTGTCATTATCGGGCTTAACCCGATAATCTTGCCCAGTCGGTCATTGCCGTGCCTGACACGACAATCTTGTCCTAGTCTGTCATTGTCTCACCTTGACCCGACAATCTACTGTAGGAAGAGATTCCCGCAACAAGTACGGGAATGAAATTTTAACCTTCTAAAACGCCCCAAGTCTCACCGTTATTTATCAAGGTTAAATTTTGCCTTGAGAGCTGCCATTTCGCCTGATTTTTCCATTTCTTCAATTGTGTCGTTAATGAGTTTTAAAAGGTCTGAGTTTCCTTTTTTAACTGCAATTCCGTAATTCTGTGGAGCAAAACGGTCAGCAAGCAAAGAAACAGTATCTTCCATATATCCTGCCAGGATTGAAGAATCTACAGAGAAAGCATCTACACGACCAGAATCAAGGGCAGCCTTAATTTCCGGGTAAGTTGCGTATTCACCAAACTTAAGGGAAATTCCTGCTTTTTCAGCTTCTGCAGTTAATGTCTTTTTAGTTGTTGCAGCCTGAGAAACGCCAACAGTTTTTCCATTCAAATCTTTAAAAGAAGAAATTCCAGAAGTCTTTTTTACCATAACGGCAATCGGGTCCTGCATATAAATTGTCGAAAAATCCCAGAGCTTTCTGCGTTCATCTGTTACAGTAAAAGTTGCTGCAATCATATCAATTGCACCAGTATCAACAAGAGGTCCGCGAGTCTTTGCAGTAACACCGGTAAATTTTACAGATTCTTTTCCAAAAATCTTTTTAGAAACAGCTTTTGCAATTTCAATTTCGAGACCTTCGTGTTCACCTGTTGCTGGATTTAAATAGCCATAACCAGGAACATCTTCTTTACAGCCAACCTTTAAAACTCCGGCTTTTTTAATCTTGTCAACTTCCGACTTTTTGGCAAATGCCGAAGTTGCTGTCAAAATCATCATTCCTGCAAGAATTACCTTTAAAACTGTTTTTTTCATTTTGTCACCTCTCAAAAAAATTTTTTTATCATTAAAAATGATTCTTCAAACTAAACAAAACGTTCAATCTAAAAATCACTTTTTAACTTCAATATAAAGACCATAAATCGACTTAGCTTGATTTTAAAATCTTGCTAAAGAACTGCCTTGTGCGTTCATTCTTTGGATTTTCAATTACCTGCTGCGGAGTTCCGTCTTCCATTATTTTTCCGCCTTCCAAAAACAAAAGACGATCAGCAATATGGCGCGCAAACCCCATTTCGTGAGTTACAAAAATCATTGTTATGTTTTCTTTTGCAACATCTTCCATAATTTTCAAAACTTCACTAATCATTTCCGGATCAAGAGCAGAAGTCGGTTCATCAAAAAGAATTACTTTTGGCATCATCGTTAAAGCACGCGCAATCGCAACTCGCTGCTGCTGTCCGCCCGAAAGCTGACTCGGATAAGAATCTTTTTTAGAAGCAAGTCCAACTTTTTCAAGATTTGCCATAGCGCGTTCCGTCACTAAAGCTTTTGGCTCATGCTTTAAAAGAATTGGTGCAAAAGTAAGGTTTTCTAAAACAGTTTTATGCGCATAAAGATTGAATCCCTGAAAAACCATTCCAATCTCGCGACGGGCACGGTAAAGCTCCTTGTTTTTCATTGCCGTTAAATTCTGACCGTTTACGCTTACAGTTCCAGAAGCAGGCTTTTCAAAAAGATTTATACATCTGAGCAAAGTTGACTTTCCGGCCCCACTTGGACCAATAATTACAGTTTTGCTTCCTTCCGGAATCTGCAACGAAATATCGTCAAGAACCGTTAGAGTTCCGTATTTCATTGTAATGTGCTGCATATCGATAATTGTGTTTGTCATTGCCAACCTCAAAAAATAAAAATGCATAAAAAAAGGTCGGAAATTCAATTGAACTTCCGACCTCGTTGTCGATGTCATAACTCTAAAGTCTTAATACTGTTTTGACAATACCAAAAATGAATTATTTAACAATTTTTCATAACATATTTGTATATTTTTAATAACGATTTTACATATTTGTGCTAAATCAGCAGACCAAGCAACGGAATCGTAAAGATTGAAAACAACGTTGAAACAAAAATTATCTGACTCGCAAAAAGCGCATCGTGTCCGTACTTATCCGCAAGAATCGACGCCGTACTTCCAGCAGGCATTCCGGACATAATAACAGAAATACTAACTAATAACGGATTCAATTTAAAAAAGTGAAGAGCAAACCACACAAAAAGAGGAAAAAACACGATTCTAATCAATGTAAAAAACAAAACCGGCTTAGAAAACATTGTCTTAAAGTCGGCACCTGCCAAAATTGAACCAATTACAAGCATAGAAAGCGGAGTTGTACATTTACTCAAAGAAACAATCGAAGTGTTCAAAAACGGTGGCAATTCAAAAGGACAGAACATCAATAAAAATCCGGCAAAAATTGCAATAATACACGGATGCACTGCCAGTTTTTTTATTGCCTGCTTACGGTCAACATTTGTAAAAAGAGCAAGCCCAGCTGTCCACATTGTAAATCTTATCGGAATCTGAAAAATCGACGTAAACAAAACGCCCATTCCGCCATAAAGAGCTTCAGAAACAGGCATTCCAATAAAACTTGAATTTGAACAAATCAATCCGTAACGGCAGACAATTTTTTTTTCTGGATTCATCTTATAGAATAAAAATTTTCCACTTACGGTTGCAAAAATTTGAATCAGGGCCGAAATCACAATTGAAAAAATACAATCCCGGGCAAATTCTCCATTAAAATTCACTCCGCCCAAAAACGCACTCACAGTATTACAAGGCAAAACAATGTTAATAAGAATATCAGAAAGGGATTTTCGCGAAGAATCCGTAATAATTTTTACTTTTGTTGCAATAATTCCAACAACAATTAAAAGAAAAAGCGTAAGTTGCAGATTAAATACTTTAAAAACAAATTCCATTGGAATTTTATACCATTTTGGTATCAATATTAAAAATACTTTATTTACTTTAAGTTAATACCTTTTTAGTATGATTTTATCAATTTTTAGTATTGGACGTATTGAATTAAAAAAAATAGAATCAGCGTATGTACAAAGTTTATTTAAATGATCATATTGCCCAAAGCGCAGTCGAAAGATTACAAAAAAAAGTTCAGCTCATAAATAATTTCGACCATCCCGAAGAATTAGATGCAATAATTGTCCGCCAGCAGTTTTGTCCGAGAACAGTAATTGAAAAAGCAAAAAATTGTAAAATCATTCAAATGCACGGAGTTGGTCTCGAAAGAATTGACACAAAGGCCGCTGAAGAATTTGGAATTCCTGTAAAAAACTGTCCGAACGGAAATGCGCAATCCGTTGCAGAACTTGTTTTAGCTCTTGCCCTCGCACTTTCGCGCAAACTAAAATTTATAGACAAAGGAGTTCAGGAAGGACGCTTTGCAGAATTTGGACTCCCGGAAACAGTTGGCAACGAAGTTTCAAATAAAACACTTGGGCTTGTCGGTTCTGGAAAGATTGCTAGACTTGTTGCTGCGCTTTTTAAGACAGCATTCAATTGTAAAATTCTCTGCTACAACAAATATCTTTCTGCAGAAGATGCTAAAAATCTCGGTTTTGAAAAAGTTGACACTCTTGAACAATTACTAAAAATTTCGGACATTGTTTCGATTCATGTGCCGTTAACAGACGAAACAAAAAAAATGTTTGGTCCGGGTATTTTTGACAATGTAAACCATAATCTTCTTTTTATAAACACAGCACGCGGAGGAATTGTTGACGAAGCAGCTTTATACGAAGCACTTACAACAAAAAAAATTAAGGCTGCTGCAATGGACGTTTTCGAAAAACAACCTCCAGAAACAACAAATCCTCTTTTAAGTCTGGAAAATTTTATTGCAACATTGCATATTGGTGGAAGTACAAACGAAGCATTAGAGCGAAACGGCAAAACAGTTGTGGATAATGTTTTTAAAGCTTTAGGAATTGAATAAATTCTAAAAAAAGCGTGGAAGGAAAAAAAATGGATTTACGCGTAATGAAAAATTTTCTAAAAATTGCAGAAACTCAAAATATTACGCAGGCTTCTAAAGAACTTAACGTTGCCCAGCCACACCTTACACGCCAGATAAAAAAACTGGAAGAAGAACTTGGAATTCTTTTATTTTTCCGAGACAAAAAACGTCTGCACATTACGGAAGAGGGAAGATTTTTAAAACAACAGATTGAACAGATTTTAAAACTCGTAGACAAAACAGAACGCCAGATAAAAGAAATGCAGTCAGAAATTTCCGGGACTCTTTTTATCGGTGCAATTGAAACAGTCTGCGGAAGTTTTCTTTCTGAATGGCTTGCAGAATTTAAAAAGGATTTTCCGCAGATAAAATATAATATCTGGTCTTCAAATTCAAAAGATGTAGTTGAACGACTGGAAAAAGGTTTAATCGATCTTGCATTTGTTCGAGAACCAATCGACGAAACAAAATTTAATTCAATTCATTTTATCGACGAACAATGGGCAGCATTTTTTAACAAAGACCATATTTTAGCTCAAAAATCAAGCGAAATAATAAGTTTGCGGGAACTGTCAAAAGAAGAACTGATTGTGCCTTCTCAACGGGTTGAAGAAATTGAAAACTGGTTTAAGGTAGAAAATCTTACAGCCGATATTCGCTGTTCAATTTCGCCTTTAAGCATTGCATTAAGCCTTATAAAAAACAATCTTGGCGTTGCAATTCTGCCAGAATCTACAATCAAAAGTATCGAAAACAAAAACGAAATTCTGTTAAAAAAACTAGATAAAGTGAAAAAAACAGGAATTTCGCTTATTTGGAAAAAAAACTATGAACTTTCGCTTGCTTCTAAAAGTTTTATGAATTTCTTTCAGAATAAAAATATTGAATAAGTAGAAGAGACATTTCTCAAAAACAAAGATATACAAAAAAAACTAACGTTTGTTAGTCCCGTTTTTACATCATAGACCTTTGTAATATTTTAAAAAAGTCATTCTCTAATCTTGACCAGGGGAATCTCTTTTTCAAGATTATCGGGTCAAGCCCGATAATGACAGAATCGAAAAATATCTAAATATATAAAAACTAACGTTTGTTAGATTTGCTTTTACACCATAGATCTTTTTAATATTTTCAAAATGTCATTCTCTAATCTTGAACAGGAGAATCTCTTTTTCAAGATTATCGGGTCAAGCCCGATAATGACAGAATCGAAAAATATCTAAATATATAAAAACTAACGTTTGTTAGATTTGCTTTTACACCATAGATCTTTTTAATATTTTCAAAATGTCATTCTCTAATCTTGACCAGGGAAATCTCTTTTCAAGATTATCGGGTCAAGCCCGATAATGACAGAATCGAAAAACATCTAAATGCATAAAACTAACGTTTGTTAGTCTAATTCTATATTTATTTCTATAAAATCAATATCAAACAAAAAACGTCAGTTTTTTATCATATTTTCGTTAAATTCTATTACTTTTGGCTGATTTTGCTTATGTTCTCCAAGCATTTTTTCCATCCAGCACATGCTGTACCAGCGGTTAAATTTATATCCGCATTTATTAAAAATACCTGCCATTCGGTAGTTCATTTTTTCATGAAAGTACACACTTGCTCGCGTTAAATATTCATCTTCAATGTCGGCATAGGTTATACACGCATAGGCATTTAAAATGTTCTGTTTTGCAAGAATTTCTTCTAATTTTTGCAATAAAATACGCCCGATTCCCATTTTTCTGCATTCTTTTTGAACATAAATCGACGTCTCTATTGCCCAGTCGTAAGCCGCACGACCTTTAAAAGGACCAGCATACGCATAACCAAGAATTTTTCCATCCAAAACAGCAACAATATACGGATATTTTTTTAGAGTTTTTTCTATTCGGGCAGTAAATTCTTCAAGAGTTGGGGTTTGTATTTCAAAAGTAATCGCAGTATTTTCTACATAATATTTATAAATTGCCAAAAGTTCCGCAGCGTTTTCTGGCTTTGCAGCCTTTATTTCTATTTTGCTTTCTTTATTCATAAATAATTCACCTTTTTACACAAAATACGCTTAAATCTCTAACTCCGAAATAACTTTTTCTATATCAACTTTTTCACAGTCTGCCGTAATATCTTTTAATGTTCCATATCTCAAATACCACAAATAACAGTCAACTTTTGTTTTGTCTACCCCCAGCATTTGAGAAACCGCCTTTTTATAACAGGCAAGCTGATTAAAATATATTTCTGGTTCAATTTTTCTGTTTGTTTTGTAATCCACGATTGCATATTTTCCGTCGTCAGTTTTAAAAACAAGATCGATTGCTCCGCTGATTAAATGTCCACAAACCCGACTTTTAAATTCATATTCAGCCTTTTTCCAGGTTGAATTTTGAACTTTTTTTCCAAAGTCAGATTCAAGAAATTTATCACGCATTTTTTCACAAATCTGTTCAACTTTTTTTATCTGCAGTTTTGAATTTTCAAGTCCAACAATATCTTTATTTTTATACGGAATCTGGTCTTTTATTCCTTTTACGGCAGCTTCCATATAAGAATGAGCAATCGTTCCAAAATCATTATTCTTAAAGTCTTTCCTTTCATTAAAAATTTCTTCAAGTTCTTTATATTCATCTTTGGTAGATTCCTGAATATCTTTACTGTCTTCAGAAATATTTTCCTGTTGTTCATAAAGTTTACTTGGCGAAATATAAGTTTTTTTAACTTCGTCTCTTTTTAAGATTTTTACATTTTCATAAGGTTTTAAAGATTCAAGCTCTTTTACAAATTCTTTTTTAAATTTGCTCGTGTTTGGTCTGGCATTTTCGGAATTTATTTCCACCTGACTATAAGGAGGAATTTTTTCAATTTTAGTAAATGGCGAAATTTCATTATTTAAAAGTTCTCCAGCATCGTTTTTCTGATTATAAAAAGCGATAATCGGCTGCAAAGTTTTTAAAATTGAATCACATTTTTTTGAACCGCCCGGCTTAAATTCTTCTGGCTTTTTTTCTTCTTTGTAGCTTCCACTCGTAATAAAAATTTCGTCTTCCGCACGAGTAAGAGCAACATAAGTAAGACGACGCATTTCGGCAGTTTCTTTTGAATAATTTTCTTCCTTTGTTATATCAAAAAAATAATTGTAAAGAGTTGTTGTTTTTAATTTATCAATATATTTTGGCGTATTAATCGTAATTCCATATTTATCATTATAAAATGCAGGAACTGTGCCAAATTCTTTAATTGAACCTCGTTGAATATCACAGATAAAGACAATCTTAAATTCTAGTCCCTTACTTTTATGGACTGTCATAATATTAACGCCTTCAGACTTTTCGACAGGAACATTAACTTCAACCTTTTGATTTTCGTCTTTAAACTCATAAAGAGAATCAACAAAACTAGCCGGATTAAGGTTATTGTCATCTGCCTGCCGCGCAAATTCAAAGAGCAGGTCGTACATTTTTTCGTACATTTTTACCGACATATTCCACATCGTTTCATAACGATAGCCGGCTTCGTACCACAAAATTGAAACACTTTTACAAAGAGAATTTTCTTTTAATTCTTCCTTAAATTTTTTATAGAATTTTCCTGCAATGTTAAAACGCTCTAAAGATTCACCTTCGAGAATATCTTTTGCGCAAGGCTTTTCTTCAACATCAGCAAATGGCTCTAAATGTAATGACAAAATTGCCTGAGTTTCTGCCACAGATAAATTTACAAACGGTGAACTCAAAACTTTTGCATAAGCCATTTCGTCGTCTGGGTAAATGCATAATTTAAAATATGCTGCAATATCGTTTACAGGACCGTCAGAAAAAATTCCCTTAAAAGTTTCTGCATGATACGGAATTCCGTGTCGCAATAAAATACGTTCAAATTTGGCCTGCGCAGCATAAGTTTTAAACAAAATTGCCATATCAGAAAAATCATAACCGTCTGCGTGTTTTTCTAAAATTTTTCGGGCAACCCATTCAGCTTCCGCATTAGTTTCGACTAACGCACCTTTTGGAGCTTCGGTTTCTTTTTCATAAAATGCAAGGTGAATTTTCTGTCCTGCATCGTCACCACGCTCTTTTGCCTCTGCGATTTTTCTTTCATCTGCCAGAACTTTATGATAAACCGCTTCAAAAGTTGGGAATACAATTCCTGTCGAATGTAAGTTTTCATTATAAAAAACTGACGGAGGAACTTCCGTGGTTAATAATTTTTTTCCTTCGCTTTTATAGAATTCTCCACCAAAAATTGCATTAAACGCTGCAATTAAAGTAGGGTGGGATCGGTGATTTGTAACCATATTCAACTTGCCGTTCTCAAAATCTTTAGAAAGATTATTAAAAACTTCAACGTCTGCGCCACGGAAACGATAAATACTCTGCTTTTCGTCGCCAACAAAGAAAAGTTTTTCTGGTTCAAGCTCCTGTACTGACGGAACGCCTTTTTCCATTCTGTCTTTTTTTTCTGCAAGTAAAAAAAGCATATCGCGCTGATCTTTGTTGTTGTCCTGGAACTCATCAATCATGATCGCTTTATATTTTTCTTTTTCCAAAGCTCGAATTTCCGGATGATCGCGGAGAATACAAAGAGCCATATTAGAAACGTCTGCAAAAGTAAGACAATTTAAACTTCGCTTAACGTCCATTACAATTTGCTGGAATTCTTCCAAAAGCGGAAAAAGTTCATTCAAGAACGGAACTCCATAAATAAAGTTTCCAAGTTCAATAATCTTTGGCTGAAGTCTTTTATATTCTTCTATGTAATCTATAGCGAGGCTCGAAGCATCATCTTTTCCACGAAGTTTTGGAAAATTAAGTTCAGACAAACTTTCAACATAACTTTTAATGCGTTCAAATTCACCATTTTTTATTTGATCCAGCGACATTTCAACACTACTAATTTCTTCTGCAATCTGCGCCGCCCTTAAAAATTCTGCATAAGTTTTACTTGTTTTTTTGCCTGTAAATTCAGAATCGTATCTGCAAATTCCGTTAAAGTCATGTTGAATCCGCTCTGACGTTCTTTTCCATTCTTCCTGAACTACTGCGCACTGTCTTTCAAAATCACCACGAAAATCAATTGGTTCTGCAATTTTTGAATGTTCCAAAATCGGCTGAATAAAAAGTTCGTCTGCAACTTTTTCATAATCCTGAACCTTTAAAAATTTTTTTAATGACGGATTATTTCTGTGTTCAAGCAAAAATGGCAGGGCTTTTGACTTTACCTGAGTTTCTACTAAATCTTTGTCCTGCACAAAATCCGGGCTTATTCCATAAAAACGGCAGCCAAGTTTTGCAACCGAATTACAATAACTGTCCAGAGTTTTTATATTTGCCTTGTAAAAATTTGCGGCCTGTTCTGGTTCTGAATTTTTTAAAACATTGTAAATGCGCGATGACATTTCGACCGTCGCTTTTTTTGTAAATGTAAGCGTAAGAATTTCATCAACGCTAAAATGATGCTTTTGAATTAAATTTAAAAAACGCAAAGAAAGAACTGTTGTTTTTCCTGAACCGGCTCCTGCTGCAACTACAGTGTTTTTAATTGAATCTATTGCCGCCTGCTGTTCTGGCAGCATTGTTTTTTCTGTACCCATAAAATTCTCCGTTAATCTTTGTCGTGTTTAGCAACGTTAAAAGTTTTTCTGCAAATTGAATTAAAATCACAACTTAGGCATTTTTCAAAATTCTGTACTTTTGGATTTAAACTAAAATCTCCCGCCCGAATTTTCTGCACATAATTTTCCACACATTCCTGCATTTTAGAAACATTCACCATAAATTCGTCATAATCAGGAATTGTTTTTTTTGTCTCTGAACGCATTTCCATTGAATCCCCAAAAACAGGCACAATTTTTGAAGTTGTGTCCAATTTAAAAGGAATAAAGGCAGCGTTTTTAATTTTTATGTTTTCCTGTTTTTCGAGTAAAAAAACGTAAGATGGCATTTGAAAATCCATTAAATCCTGTTCTTCAAGAGGAATTTCTGCACCCGTTTCGATTACCTGCTGCATATAATTTTCTTCATCAAAATAAAGATTTTTTTCAGGAATTGAGGATTTTGAATTTTTAAAATCAACTAAAAAATACTGTCCACTTTTTCTGCACTGCAAAAGACAGTCCAGACGACCGTTAAAAATATAATTTAGCTCTTTGTCTTCGTACCGCAGTTTTCCTTCAGTTTTTATTACATCGCAGTTATTAAAAATCGTAGAAAAATAAACAACAAACTGGTAAATAGTGTCGTAAATTGATTTTTTTGTTGTCTTTAAAAGTTCTTTTTTTAAATAACAGTTTTTTTCATTTCCTGTTCCGTCAAAAACAATAGCTTCATCAACTGCCATTTTTAAAATTTCTATATATTTTTGATCAAGCGTTTTAATATCGTCTTTATCAATAGAAATTTCTATTGGCCACTTATTCTCCAAAAGTTTTTGACAATAAATCTCCATAATTTTGTGATACAAATTTCCACTTGCATACTGATCTATCAAAACAGCAGCATCGTCTTTTTCTTTTAGATTAAGATCTTTAGAATCAAACAGCCATTTTCGCGGACAATCATAAAATTTCTTTAACATGCTCGTAGAAACCCAAACCGGCTCAAAATTACCGTTTTCATCTTTTTTTGAACCAAGAGAATTTACAACTTCACACGTTTTTTGATTTAAAATATCTTCCTTTTGCTGTAATTCAATCCAGTTTTTAAAACTAACTGACTGAGATTCAGTAATCGTGTCTGGAAATTCACCCGAAGATTCGCCACTAAACCACTTACGCTCTGCATTATAATAATTACAGGAATAAAGTTTATCTTCGTCTGTTTCACGCAAAAGGTTATTTACATTTAAATAGCTCACTGGTTGAGAATATCCGTCTAAAGTTTTTTCTGCACAGGTAAAATATGCAGGATTTTTTAAGCTGTTCAACTGATAAAGTTGTACAAATTTGTCACTTACGTTTGTTTCGTCCCGGTTTAAAAGTTTACGACGTTTATTTTCGTTTAAAAAAGAAAAATCTTTATACAAAACACTAAGTGAACTTTGGCTTGAATCAACAATAAAATGGCAGTCAAACGGCGCGCAGGCAGCATTTTTATATTGATAAATCTGAACACCACCATTTTTTGCCTGTTCAAGATACTTTGTTTTTCCGAGCTGCTCTACAAAAAAGTTGAATGGAGAAGGAACCTTGCAGTTAAAATTCTGTTCAAGGTCAATCATTTCTCCTAGAGTTGCAATACAACGGCTAAGAATATTATTAGTTTTTTCGCTACAGTTTGACATTTCAAAAAAATAATTTCTGAATGCAAAATAAGCTTTACGAAGTTCTACAAAATTCTCTGCACGCGCAAAGTTCTTTAGGTGAATATTCAAATCCTTATAAAATTTTTCAACTTCATAATCTTTAAATTGAGTATCCTTAAAAGATTCAATCCAGACATCTTTTAATTCATTTTTTTCAGAATCAACAAAACTACAAATACAATGATTTTCCTGCCCGAATAAAATCAATTTTTGAATTATTTCTCCGTTTTTCCACGGAAGTTCAGTATTTAAGAGAAGATTTTTAATTGCACCAAAACTGTTTTTTGAATTATTACATTCCTGAATCTGCGTAAAAAAATTACCGGCAGAAGTTTTACTTAAAGGGCGCGAAAACCTTGCAACATGAGGAATTTCTAAAAGATCAAATTCGCGGTCAAGATATGGTCCATACAAATCCATATTCTGTACGCTTACAGCCATTGCCTGCCACTCAATTTTGTTTTCTTCGTGCATTTTGCGTACAATGCCAGCAACATTTTTAATTTCAATTCTTGCGTTTTTAAAGAATTTAACTTCGCCTTCATCATTTTCGTTAACAGAAGGAACATTTATGAGCGTTATAAATTCTTTTGAAGATTCGAGAATTTTTTTATATTCTTCCCAGTCGGAATTTATTTCCGGAAAAAAAATAAAATAATGCTTTCCATTGCTTTTAAATGGTGGCTTTTCCCACGCAGGATCAAAAAAGTTGAATTTATTTAAAAAGCTGCTGTATTTTTCGTAAAGAATAAGCAAATCTTCGTCTTCTTCATCTTTTGTGCCGTCGCCTTTGTCAAAATATTCTTTCCAAAGAGCAAGTTTTGGCAAAATTGAAGCAATCCAATCCGTAAAACCACCGGAACATTTTGCGTATTTTGGGCTGATCAAACTTTTAAAAAAAGGATTTTCAGCATTTTCTGCAATCAAGTTAGAAACAAAAATAGAACGCATCATCGAAGGAATTGAATTTTTATTTTGATTTTCGCTGCGGACAGCTTCACCTTTAAATTTATCCCAGGCTAAAAATCTTTCCATAGCAACCGCGGAACATTGCGTTACAAAAGTTGCTCTGTCTGCCCACATAGAAGCCGCAATTTCCGTCGGAAAAACAAAAACAGCATCCTGATTTTTTATGTTTTCCTTCAAAGTTGTTTCGATAATGTTCTGCATTTTTTCCTCTAAGCCTTTTTACACAAAATATAAACAATTATACTATTTTTATAGCGACAAATACTGTCGGAGTAAAAAACTTTTCTGCTATTTTAAATTATAAAGAGCCGACACCCATCCATTTTTATCAGGACATCTTAATTCCACGTGTACAAATTTCAAATTTCGTACTAGAATACTTTTCAAGAAATTTAGATTCTGCAGTAAATGCGGAGTCATAAAATCAATTCATGGGGTATCGTATGAAAAAATTCATGGACGAAAACTTCCTCCTCGACACAAAAACAGCGCAGGAGCTTTTCAAGGCTTGCAAAGATGAACCTCTTTGGGACTATCACTGCCATCTTATTCCTTCTCAGATTGCTGAAAATAAGAAATTCAAAAATCTTACAGAAATCTGGCTTGGTGGCGACCACTACAAATGGCGCCAGATGAGAACTTATGGCATTACAGAAGACTACATTACAGGCGACAAACCTGATTATGAAAAATTCCTTAAATGGGCAGAAACAATCGAACATTTGATTGGAAACCCTCTCTACCACTGGACTCACCTTGAGCTTCAGCGCTATTTCGGAATCTACGAGCCATTGACAGTTGAGTCAGCTCCACGCATCTGGGAAAAAGCAAACGCAATGCTCCAGACAGAAGAACTTTCTGTAAAAGGAATTTTCGAAAAATTCCACGTTTATGCAGTTGGAACAACAGACGATCCAATCGATTCTCTTGAATACCACAAGGCAATCGCTGCTGGAACTGCACCAATCGGCAAGATTGAAACAAAAGTTCGCCCTTCTTACCGCCCGGACAAAGCATTAAACATCAACCTTCCTACATACAAGGACTACATTGCAAAACTTTCAGAAGTTTCTGGAATCAACATCAAAACTTCTGACGATGTAATCGCTGCCCTTATTAAACGTCTCGACTACTTTATCGAAAACGGATGCCGCGCTTCTGACCACGCTCTTGAATATCCACCATGCAAGGTTGACTCAGACGCTAATATCGATGCAGTAGTTGCACGCGCTCTCAATGGCGAAGTAATTTCAGAAGCAGAAGCAGAAGCTTACAAGACAAAGGTTCTCGTAGCTCTCGGACGCGCTTATGCACAGAAGGGAATTGTTCAACAGTGGCACATGAACGCTATCCGCGACAACAACAAGGCAATGTTTGCAAAACTCGGTCCAGATACAGGATTCGACGGTTCACACGACAAGCCAGTTGCACAAAACCTTGCAGGACTTCTTTCTTTGATTGAAGCTGCCGGTGGCACACCAAAAACAATTCTTTACACACTCAATCCAAAAGATTATTACCCAATCGGAACAATCATGGGTTGTTTCCAGGGCGACGGAATCAAAGGCAAAATTCAGCTTGGTTCAGGCTGGTGGTTCTGCGATCACAAAGACGGAATGGAACAGCAGATTAAGGTTCTCGGCAACCTCGGCATGATTCCTGCATTTGTCGGAATGCTCACAGACTCTCGTTCATTCCTTTCTTACTCACGCCACGAATATTTCAGAAGAATTCTCTGCAACGTAATCGGAACATGGGTAGAAAACGGTGAATATCCAGATGACATGAATATGCTTACAAAAATCGTAAAAGACATTTCATTTGGAAACGCTCTTAACTATTTTGGAAAATAAAAATCCAAAATAAATAATAAAAAAAACTAACGTTCGTTAGTAAATATTATTAAAATACAAGCCTTTGCACAAAGTTGTAAAAACTGAAGTACAAAGGCTTTTTTTATTCTATTTTTTTTTCAAACTTCATTTTTTCAAATTCAAACTTTTCTTTAAGTTTTACAACAGCTTCTTTTAGGCCAACGGTTTCTGATTTAGTAGAAAGCCAGAAATGTATTTTTTCTCGATTTTCGTCATTTATTTTTCTAATCTGCTGCTGCAATTTTTCGAGATGAACAATAATTTTGTTTTCTTTTGCAAATTTTCTAACTTTTGCCATTAAATTAAGTGAATAAACAACATCAACTGTAAAAACACCGTAAAAAAATCCAATTACCATGCAAAACGTAAGATGATTTGTAAACCAGGCAAGCCAGTTTAAAATCCTTGGATGAATTAAAAAATAATAAACTGCGCTCAGCAAATACCAGAAAATTGAATAAAGAGGGCAAATAATTCCCTGAATGTTTCCCCAGCATTTTGAATAATCCCAGAGTTTTATCTTCATTCCTTTTATAAAAATAAGGCCGGCAATATATTCAAAAACAGTAATACACAAAGCCATTAAAACAAAAAGAACAATTTTTTGAACAATCAAATTTTCTATTCTGCTTACATCTATAAAACTCAGCAAAAATAAAATCATAAGACAAAAACCATAAAGAGGAAGATAAGGTCCAATTAAAAATCCTGGATTTATCCATTTATGTTCAGGATTATTCTTACTAAAAAAGCGTCTCCAGACAACTTCAATTCCCCAGCCTAAAATGCTTCCGGCAAAAAACAAAAACTGAATTATTAAAAAAATGTTCATAGATTAAAAATAAGGAAAAAACTGTTTTACGTCAATTTTAATCAAAATCTGACTTTTTTGTGAATTTGTAAAAAAGTGGACAATAAAGAGAATAAAAATTCTACTCAAACATAAAAAAAGAACTGCCTAAAAAGTCATGCTGAATTTATTTCAATTCAACATAAAAAACTTATTAAACAGTCCTTTTTTGAAGATTTTTGAATGTTTATGCTTATTTAGCTCTTACAACTTCAATATCAAATGCAATGTAAGCACCACCTGGAATTACTCCTGGGTACCCCTGATCACCATAAGCTAAATCTGAAGGAATAACGACCGTTCGTTTTTCTCCTAAAGACATGTCCTGAACCATAATATCAAAACCAGGAATCATCTGTCCGCTGGCTGTAACAAATTCAAGTGGACCGCGACCTTTTGACTGATCAAAAACACTGCCATTAACTAAATATCCTTTATATTCACAGGCAACATTTTTGCGTCCGCCAATTTTAATTCCAGTTCCTTCTTTTGTTGTTTTCCAGTAAATTCCGTTTGAATCAACTGCAAATCCAGGAAAAGCTTTTTCTACTTCAGCAATTTTTTTAGCATTTGCAGCTTTTTTTGCTTCTGCAGCCTTGTTTGCAGCTTCTGAAGCAAGTTTATCAAAATCTGCCTGTGTAGCTGTAAAATTCTTTGCTTTTTCACCATGACGAACGATAGTTATTTTTTTAATTTTATCGCCCTGCTGAATTTTATTTACAACTTTCTGGCTTTCCTCATTTACAACTTTTCCAAAGATTGTGTGTTTTCCGTTGAGCCAATCTGTCGGAACATGAGTAATAAAAAACTGAGAACCATTTGTTCCAGGACCTGCATTTGCCATAGCAAGATAACCAGGCTTATCAAAAATAAGGTCGTCTCTACATTCATCAGCAAAACGATAGCCAGGACCACCACGTCCAGTTCCTTCCGGGTCTCCCCCCTGAATCATAAAATCTGCAATTACACGATGAAATGTAAGTCCGTCGTAAAAATGTTTTCCGTTTGTTGCATCAAGAGTTCCTTCTGAAAGGCCAACAAAATTTGTTACTGTGAGCGGTGTTTTTTCGTAAAAAAGTTCAAGCTCAATTGTACCTTTAGAAGTTTCCATAATGGCATAAAGTCCGTCTTTGTCCATTGTTTTACATCCTCCAAAACTAATTGTTAAAAAAGTAAAAATTGCTGCAAAAAGTCTATTTTTTTTCATTTTATTCTCCTGCCCAAAAAAGCATTTACTAAACATCTTCGGGCACTATCTAAAACACAATGCAACCGGCTTAAAATTGAAGTGTAAACCAGTTGAATATTGCATCAATTCTGTTTGCCAGAGATTTTTGAATTCTATCGCCTAAAAGAGGAATTGTTTTATGTTTTGCAAAAAGCACCATATAAACAATGTAAGAATCTCCGTTATCAATTACATCCATACTAATTTTTACACTTTCTGGATTTAACGCCTTTACAAAAGCATAAGTCCAGCTTTCTGCATTTGTCAGAATAAACGAAACTTCTTTTTCGCTCTGAAAGTATTCAACTGAATAAACACTTTTTCCAAATGAATTGTCATCAAGAAAAGCAAAAATTTTTAATCCGTCAGCTGATCCTTCCAGAACATCTGGCATTGGTTCATTTTTTTCTTTTACTGAATTACAAACGTATGCCTGATGATAAAGAGTTTCCCACCTTTGGTCGCCATTTGAAAAATATTGCATTCCTTTCATTTTAGAAATTGAACGCACAATTTTAGAAACAGTTTTCTGAGAAAATTCAACATTTTCTGGATTTGAACTCTTTTTCTTTAGTTCTTCCTTGCTTACCAAAAAAAGATTTTCAGAAACCATATTTGGCTTTGCAGAAGAAGTCCAACATTCAGCCGTTTTTTTTGCAAAAGGTGTGTCAGGAGTTAATGTAAGTTCGACATCGTCTTTAGATTGAATTATGTGCCGGATTGAACCTTTTTCTGTTAATTCGACCAAAACTTCATTTTTTAAAACTGAAGAATTTTCCTGAGCAAAAACACCTGTACTTACAAGAAAAATTACGCTTGAAACACAAAGTAAAAGTTTTTTCATTAGAAAGTCTGACCTTTGTAAATTACGCGAACCTGTTTATAAAGTCCTTCGCCTTCGCTGATTGTTTCTACATCTGGAATATCGTTAAGAGTAGTGTGAATCAAGCGGCGTTCAAAAGGATTCATTGGTTCAAGCAAAATTGACTTGCGTGTTGAACGAACCTTGTCTGCTGTGTTGTATGCAAGGTGAACAAGATTTTCTTCACGACGAACACGATAGTTTTCTGTATCGAGAATTACGCGAATATCTTCTCTTCCAAGATGTCCTGCGTAAACATTTGCAAGAAGCTGTAATGCATCAAGATTTTTTCCACGACGTCCAATCAAAATTGAAGAAGCTGCTGATGTAAGTTTAATTCCAATCTTTTTGTCTTCGCGGAATGCAATTTCTACAGCAACGTCATAACCCATTTTTGTAATTGTTGAATTTACAAAATCAATAAGTTTCTGTTCAAATTCATCCTGAGCAAGTGGATTTGTAGCAACTTTTACAGAAGGTTTTTCGTAAGAAGTTTCGTTAACCTTGTTTACAGTAGTGTCATTTACTGGTGTTACACGAATCTTTACATATCCAGCCTTAAAAAGTGATTTTTTCTGAGCTTCAATAATTTCTACATCAAACTGGTCACGTTCCAAACCAAGTTCTGTGGCAGCTTTTTCAATAGCTTCCTTTTCAGTTTTTCCTTCAAATTCGTAATTCATTCTTTTTTATCTCCAATAAACATAAGTTTACTTTTTAATTTTTGCGTTAATGAACAACTGCTGACCAAGTTGAATCAAGTTGCTGACTGTCCAATAAAGCAAAAGTCCAGACGGTGCATTATAAAACAGGAAGAAGAACAGGATTGGCATACCGTACATCATCATCTTCATCTGAGCTGCACTCTGACTTGCAGCAGCTGTTCCACCATTCTGAGTAATTTTTCCAAACAAGAGTTGGCTTATTACATAAATTACAGGCAAAAGTCTTATCTGATTTCCAAGAAACGGAAGATTAAATCCTAGAGTTTTTATATGGTCTCCAGAACTTAAATCGCTAATCCAACCAGGAATAAAACTTGCACCACGGAATTCAAAATAATTGTTAAACAGATTGTACATAGCAAACAAAATTACAAACTGAACAAGCATCGGCAGACAACCAGACATTGGGTTGTAACCAATTTCCTTGTAAAGTTTCATTGTCTGTTCGTTGAGTTTTTGTGGATTATCTCTGTATTTTTCCTGAATTTCCTGCATTTTTGGCTGCAAAGCCTGCATCTTTACAGTGCTCTTTGCAGTTTTTGCTGTAATCGGGAACATAGCAAATTTTAAAAGTGCAGTAAGAATAATGATGGAAACGCCCCAGTTATGAACAAGTTTGTTTATCAATTCCAGGAAGAATTTTAAAATTACTTCAAGCCAGCTTAAAAAGCCACTTGTCTGAATACTGTTGTCAAAACGAACTCCGTCAAGTTTCCATACATTGTTTTCTGGAACATTATAAACACGAAGATCTTTTTCGTTGCGTGGTCCAACATAAATGTAATAAGTATCATTTGAACCATTTGCATCAACCGGAAGACGACTCATAATTGCCTGAGCATCAGTCTTGTCTTTTAATTCAGTTTTTGAAGTATAAACAACTTTCTTGTTCATCGAAGAATTGTCAGCAGGGTAGGTGAGAACTTCAAAATATTTTCCTGCCATTGCAACCCAGTTCCAGTCTTTATCAAAAGATTTCGTCTGGTTTGTTCCTAAAACAACTCTTTTCTTTGATTTTCCGTCAAAAGTTACAAACTGACGGTTTTCGTATCTGTTTATTTTTGGATTGTAGAAAGGTCCCATCTGTGGAGAAGTACGGATTGAATATGAACTTCCGTTTACATCAAGTCCTTTAAAATTTTCTCCAGGAGCAACTGTAACATCAAGCTTAAATACATAATCGTCTGGATTAAAAGTATATGTTTTTACAAGTGTGAATTTTCCAGTTGAACCGTCTTCATTCTTTACAGAATATTCTTTGAAAAATCCGATTTTATTTTCATCGATTTTTCTTGCAGTAAAAATGTCATTCACAATTGAATTTTCTGCATTTCCAATTGCAAGTGCAAAAGCACGGTTATTTTCTGTTACGTTGTCAGCCATTTGAATATAACCGTTCGTATCAGAATCAATATGATTTTTTAATTCGTAACCAATTACGTCGCCACCGCGATCAGTAAATGTTACTTTTACTTTTTCAGTTTCGATTGTATAAGTTTTTTCAGCCTGATTTTGAGAATCTAAAGCAACAACTTTTTCTTCTTTTACAAAATCAAAAGCATTTTCTGAATTTTCGCTGGCATTTTCAGAAACAGCTTCAACACTAGAAGTTTGTTTTTCTTGAACTGCAGGTGCCGGTTTTGGCAAAACATAAGTCTGCAAAAAGAAAAATCCAATCAAAACAACAGACGAAAGGCCTATTGCCCACGCAGTATTTTTTTCCATTGTTTTCTCCGGAAATTTTAATAAAAAGTTACTTGAACTGTATAAAAAAATATAAAACCTAATAATTGAATTTGACGAAATTATTTTTTCATAGTTTCAACAAATTCAGTCGGCATTTTTATATATTCTTTTTACAAATTCCTGATAAAAAATTTGATTAAAAAAATCGCCTGAACAAAATTCAAGCAGAAAAATCAAAATAAGAGAAAACAAGAAATAACTGAATTATTTTTTATGGAACGGGATCATAACCACCCTTGTAAAAAGGGTTACATCGCAAAATTCTTTTTGTAGTAAGCCAGGAACCTTTTAAAGGACCATGCTTTTTTAAAGCCAGAAGCGCATATTCCGAACAGCTTGGATAATATCTGCAGCATTTCGGAAATAACGGTGAAATACATAATCTGTATACTTTTACAAAAAAACACAAAAATTTTACAAAGAAATTTCGCATTCTTTTAAAAGTCCAGCCTTTTTACATAATGTTTGAAATTGATCACACCGCGAGTGGAACGAATCTTTTTCGGCAGGCGGATACACTAAAAAAAGCATATCGTAGCCGGTGTTCAGGTATGATTTTAGATTTCGAAAGGTTTCTCTACTGAACCGCTTTGCACGGTTACGTTCAACAGCATTACCAAAACCACGGGGAAGAGGAAATCCAATACGATTGAATTTCAAGCCATTCGGAAGAAAAAATAACTTTGCTCCGTAAATGCTTACTCTTTGCCCGTTTTTAAACAGATTCTTGATTTCTGAAGCGTTTTTTATACGTTCTTCCAACGTAAAACACTTAGATTCTGACAAGCCTGCTTTCATTGTTCAAAAAAGAATTAATACTTGTTCTTTTCGTCAGCTACAGAAAGTTTAGCACGACCCTTTGCACGACGACGAGCAAGAACAGCGCGTCCACCACGAGTTGCCATGCGAGCGCGGAATCCAAATTTTCTATTTCTTTTAACTTTACTTGGCTGGTATGTTCTTAACATGGAACATTCTCCTTATTTTACGGAATCTTTCGATCCCAAATTTTAAACAAAAATGTATAGTGCGATAGAATATAACAAATTTAATTATTATTGGTCAATATATAAAAATTACAGTTCAAAATGTAAAAAGGGTAGTGAACCCAAAATTCATTTTTTAAATTTCAAATAAAATCAACTTTCTTTCATCATATCACTTTTTATAGAATCGAACATTTTTTGAATTTCTGGAGGCAAATTTGATTTTTTTCCAGTTTTTTCTTCTGATGATTTATATACAAATCCTTTTTTTTCTAATTCAACCTGTTCTTTTTCTAGTTTTTTTTCTTCTTTTTCGCGAATTTTTTCTTCTTCAATTTTTTTATTAAATCCAGAAAGTTCAAAATTTGTGCCGGCAAGTTTAAAAGCAAGTGTATCAATTTTTAATTCTGGTGCTTTTAAGCTGAATCCTTTTAAAATATATTTTTTATAGTTTCCAAGCATTTGAATCCAACCAGGGTGATCTGCTTCAACTAAAAGAATTCCATTTTGAAGATCAACAACATGTGAATGGCTTGCCATATTTTTTCCGATGTTTGCGCCATTTATGCTGTTAGATTTTATAGATTCAACAATCTGCTGCCACAACGAAAATACTTTTTTTCCTTCATTAAGTTTTTGAGGATCAAGATTTTTTACAACACGCAAAATCATATCCGAAGCAGACATAAAATCATTATTCATTCCAAACGCCTCCTTCAATCTTGAAAATTTTTGTACCTTCCCTCATATAACGTTCGTAAGGTTCTCCTGGTAAAAATGTACAGAACAACTGATCATATTCCGGCAAAAGCTGAGTAACTGACTGTCTTTTATCCGGATCAAGTTCAAGAAGAACATCGTCCATAAGGAGAATCGGTTTTTTTTGAGTTACGTTAGAATAAAAAATTGCCTGCGCTATTCTTAAAAGAATTGCAAGAAGCCTTCTTTGGCCTGTCGATGCAGTCGAAGTAAAATCTGTTCCATTGCGGATAAATTTTATTCTGTCACGATGAGGCCCGCTCATTGTTGTCATAACCGCTTTATCAATTTCGCGCTTTGCCTGTAAAATTTCCAGCGCAAGTTGAACTTCTGGAACAATATTCAAACTGTCCTGAGACTTCCAGCTTGGTTCATATTTTATTGAAACGCCTTCAATTCCCGTAATTTTTTCATAAAGTTTTCCAAAAATCTGATTAAACTGAAAAATTGCATCACGTCTTTTTCGTTCAATTTCCAGCCCATTTTGAACAAGCTGAGAATCGAAAATTTCAAGCATTTCGTAATTTTTTTCTTTAAGGCATAAATTGCGGCTTTTTAGAATTTTTTTGTAATTGCGATTTGTATCAATGTAAAAAATGTCATACATAGACAGACACTGATCGACAAAAAAACGACGGCGTTCTGGTTCACCAACGGCAAATTCAAGATCGTCATGACAAAAAAGAACACAAGGCATTGTATTTATAAGTTCTTTTCGGTCTTTTATCCATTTGCCGTTTTTATCAATTTTCTTTTTTCCATTTTCAAAAAAAATTGAAATATTTTCTGTCGTTCCGTTTTCTAAACGATAAAGGGTTTTAATTGAAAAATTTGAAAAACCTTTTTTTGCAACTTCGGCATCGGCCCTGGTTCTAAAAGAATTTCCATAGGCTGAATAATAAATTGATTCGAGTAAGTTGCTTTTTCCCTGACCATTTTCTCCGACAAAATAAACCTCTTTTGATAAAAGGTTTATTGTCGAATTCTGGAGATTTCTGTAATTAACGTAAGAAACTGAAAGTACCGGCATCTGCCATTAAGCCATCTGCATTGGCATAATGATGTGGAAATAATCTTCTGCAGGATCTGGAAGCATTGTTACAGCCTTCATTTCGCCAGAAAATTCAAATTTAATTGTATCAGTGTCCATAACGCGCAATGGTTCTTCAATGTATTTGTAATTCATTGCGATTGTAATTTCGTCGCCAGCAAACTGACAAGGAATTTCAACTTCTGCATCACCTGAATCAGATTCCTGGGAAGTTAAGCGAAGAACGCCTGGACAAATGTTAAAGAAAATTCTTCCTGCTTTTTTATCAACCATGATTGCAGTTCTCTTAAGGGCTTCCTGCAAGTCACTTTTTAAAACTTTAAAATTACTAATCTGAGATTCTGGAATTACTCTCATATAATTTGGAAACTGTCCGTCAATCAAAGTTGAAGAAAGTTCATAATTCTGGAATCTAAAGAAAATCATTTTATCAACGATTGCAATAGAAATATTTCCTTCGTCAGAAAGATGTCTTGCAACAATGTTTAAAACCTTTGGATGAACAATTGCCGACGGAAAATCAGAAATTCCTTCTGGAAATTCTTTTGAAGCATAAGCAAGGCGCCTTCCGTCTGTTGCAACAAGAATCAATTTATTGTCTCTTTTTTCAAAGAAAACACCGTTCATAAAATATCTTGTTTCGTCTGCACTAACTGCAAAAGAAGTCTGTCCAATCATTTTTTTAATTTCTTTTGAAGGAATTTCGAAGAATGGAACTTCTTCTGCAACTGGAAATTCTGGAAATTTATCCTGAGATGTACATTTTAACTGGAACTTAATTTTTTTAGTTGAATGGCGAATTAAGGCAATTGTCTGATTATCTTTTTGCTGTAAATCAAAAACAATTTCTCCTTCATCGAGACCAGAAAGAATTCCTAAAAATTTATCACAGAAAACAGTTGTTGAACCTTCTTCTTCAATTTCAACTGGAATTTTTGTTTCAAAATTTACTTTGATGTCAGTTGCTTTAATTGTAAGTGTATTGTTCTGTGCAATAAAAAGAACATTAGAAAGAATAGAAACTGCACTTTTTGTTGAAATAATTTCCTGTGCAATTGAAATTTCGTTAATCATTGAATTTCTGTCAAAAGTAAATTTCATTTTTGGTCTCCAGCTGACTTTATTTTTTAGTTTCTGCAACGCAGAAAGTTTTTTATTTATTAAGAATTTCTTTTAGAAAAATATTCTGTACTTTTCTAAATGATTTCTTTTTTTTGATTATCAAATTCTAAATTTTAAATAAATTTAGTAATAACAATAATAAGGGTTGTGAATTTGTTTATAACTATTTTAATTCTTTGTTTTATAAAGAGATTTAAAGTTGATAACCTGGTGGGTTAAATTCACTTTAAATTCACAAATTCACAGCTTTTCTAGTTATCCACAGTAAATTCACACTATATTAGCACAAGATAAACAGTTTAAGCACTCTCCTGTTAAATTATTTTTTAAAATCTTTTGCAGCTCGAATCAACAAATTGACAGTAGAATTCATTGATGAATCGGTTTTTAAAAGGCTGTCAACTTTGTCGCGGGCATGCATTATTGTTGTGTGGTCTCTTCCTCCAAATTCGTTTCCAATTTCTGTTGTTGAATATTCTGTTAAAGTACAGCAGATATAAACTGCAATTTGGCGCGGAATTACAAATTTTCTGTCTTTCTTTTTGCTTTTTAAATCAGAAACAGAAACGTTATAATGATCAGCAACAACTTTTTGTATGTTTTCGATTGTGATTGTTCCTGAATAAGGATCGTTGATTGTATCTCTCAGCTGACTTTGAGCAATTTCGACAGTTAAATCTTTTCCGACTAATTCTGCAAAGCCAATAAGTTTTGTTATACATGCTTCTATATCGCGGACGTTTGTCTGACAGTTTTTTGCAATGTATTCAACTACTTCCTGTGGAATTTCTTTATTGAGAAGTTCCAGCTTTTTTTGAATGATTGCAAGCCTGTTTTCGTAGTTTGGTGGCTGAAGGTCTACATTTAATCCACGGCTAAAGCGTGAACTGATTCTTTCTGTAAAACCTTTTATTTCTTTTATAGGACGGTCGCTTGTAAAAACGATTTGTCCGTTTCTGTCGTAAATTGAATTAAATGTATGAAAAAGTTCTTCCTGAGTTCCGTCTTTTCCTTCAAGAAACTGAATATCGTCGAGAAGGAGAACATCGAGGCTTCTGTATTTTTTCTTAAAAAGGTCGATTGTCTGATTTTTTAAGGATGAAGTAAATTCATTTGTAAAATTTTCTGCACTTAGATAGGCAATTTTCATTTTTTCGTTGTTTGAATAAATATAATTGCCGAGAGATTGCATGAGGTGAGTTTTTCCAAGACCAACTCCACCATAAATCAAAATAGGGTTAAAAGCTTTTCCTGGATTTTTTGCTGCAGAAATAGAAGCGTTGTAAGCGTACATGCTGTTTTCGCCAGGAACAAAATTTTCAAAAGTAAAATCTTCTCTTAATTGAGGATGTTTTTTTGAATTTTTTTGTTTTTCTTCCGATTCTTTATTTGAAGTAGAATTATTTTCGTTTTTTTGAACTTTTTCTGGTTCTTTAGGTTTTTCTTCTTCAATTTTTGGTTTTGTAACCGGAATTGAAGTTTTGTTTTTTACGATATGGGTTAAAGTAATATTTTGACCAGTCAATTCGTTGATTTTATCTTCAAGTTTTTTTACATAATTTCTGGAATTCATTTGAATCCACATAAATTCTGAAGAAACTGAGATTGTAATTTGAGAAAGAGTGTCTTCTACGTATTCCATATTGAACCATAAGGTAAACTGATCCTGCTGGTTGTTTGCACTCATTTCTGCTTGTATTTGATTTAAGGCTTCGTCAAAAAAAGCCTTGTAATTCTGACTAGACATAGGTCTGATTATAATTCAACTTTACTTTTTTCTTCAATACAACTATAATTTGCACGGTTTTTTAAACCGATTCTTGTCTTTGTATAAAAATCATAAATTATATAATCATATAATATAAGGAATTAAAAATGGCTTCTTCTTATGATGCTGGTAGTATTCAAGTTTTAAAAGGACTTGAAGCCGTTCGTAAGCGTCCGGGTATGTATATTGGTTCTACAGGACCAAAAGGACTTCATCATCTTGTTTATGAAACGGTAGATAACTGTATCGATGAAGCAATGGCTGGTTTTTGTGACCGAATAGTTGTTGCCTTAGAAAAAGACGATATTGTCAGAGTAGAAGATAACGGCCGTGGAATTCCTGTTGCAATGCATCCGACAGAAAAAATCAGTGCACTTGAACTTGTTCTTACTCGTCTGCATGCGGGCGGAAAATTTGATAAAAATTCTTATAAAGTTTCGGGCGGTTTACACGGTGTTGGTGTTTCTTGTGTAAATGCTCTTTCTGACTGGCTTGAAGCAACTGTAAAAAGGGACGGACATATTTACCGTCAAAAATATGAAAAAGGAATTCCTGTTACAAAAGTTGAAACAATCGGGGATTCTGATGAACATGGAACTATAATCCGCTGGAAAGCTGACAAAACAATTTTTACTGTAACTACAACTTACGATTGGGACGTTTTAATGCAGCGTTTAAAGGAGCTTGCATTTTTAAACAGTGGAATTGTTATTGTTTTTAGAGATGAGCGCCTAGAAAATCCAAAAGAACAGGTTTTAAAATACGAAGGCGGAATTGTTCATTATGTAAAAGAATTGAACGAAGCTGCAAAAAGCAAATTTTATTATCCGGAAGAACCTGTTTACATTACTGGAGAAAAAGACGGCGTAATTACCGAACTGGCTTTTCAGTACAACGACAAATATTCAGAAAATGTTTATACGTACGTAAATGATATTCACACGGGAGACGGTGGTACTCATCTTGATGGATTCCGTTCGGCGCTTTTGTATGTTTTAAAAAAGGCTTTTGAATCAAACGAAAAACTAAAGAAAAAGCTCGATAAAGATGAAACTCTTACCGGAGACGATGTAAGGGCTGGGCTTGTTGCAGTTCTTTCGATGAAAGTTCCTGAGCCTGAATTTGTAGGACAGACAAAAGATAAACTCGGAAATCCTGAAGTCCGCGGAATTGTTGATTCTCTCGTAAAAGAAAAACTGACGATTTTTTTTGAATTGAATCCAGCCGTTCTTGAAAAAGTTCTCGAAAAATCAATTGGCGAAGCTGCTGCCAGAATTGCGGCCCGCAAGGCAAAAGAAAATACACGCAAAAAGACAGTCGGTGCTTCGTTTGTAAAACCGGAAAAACTTTCCGACTGTTCTATAAAAGATAATCCTGCAATTTGTGAAGTTTATATTGTCGAAGGAGACTCTGCCGGTGGTTCTGCAAAGAAAGGTAGAGATTCAAAAACTCAGGCAATTCTTCCGTTGTGGGGAAAAATGCTCAATGTTGAAAAAGTTGATCCTTCTAAAGTTATTGGAAACGATAAACTGGATCCTGTAATTAAGACTTTGGGTGCAGGTTTTGGAAAAGAATTTAATATTGCAAAACTTCGTTACCACAAAATAATTATTATGGCCGATGCTGATGTTGACGGTTCTCATATCCGTACATTGCTTTTGACGTTCTTTTTTAGATATATGCCGGAACTTATTACAAACGGCTATGTTTATCTTGCTATGCCACCTTTGTTTAAAGTTCAGCTTGGAAAAAAAGAGCCTGTTTACTGTTATTCAGATGCAGAACGCGATGCTGCTTTGGCTGCTCTTGGAGACCAGAGAGAAAAAGCTGATGTTCAGCGTTATAAAGGTCTTGGTGAAATGGACGGCGAACAGCTTTGGGAAACAACAATGGATCCTGCAAGACGAAGAATGAGAGTTGTAACGATTCCTGATGCAGAAGCTGCTGATAGAATTTTTACAGTGTGCATGGGCGAAGAAGTAGAGCCTAGACGCGAATTTATCGAAGCTAATTCAAGTTACGCAAATTTGGATATTTAGTTTGATGAATTATATTTGGACTGACTAAAAAGTATCTTTTCTGTCATTTTTGCACTTTGACATGAAAATCTAAATGAATGTATTGAAATCATTTAGATTTTCCCACATCAAGTGCGGAAATGACACTAAGAAGACAATTTTTTAGACAGCGCACGGCCTTAACTTGCGTTAAGGATTGTTACATGACAAACCTTGTTTGTCATGTTGCGAGTTTTTTTGCAAAAACTCGTTTATTTAATTGTGCGCAAAAAATGCGCACGGCCTTAACTTACGTTAAGGATTGGAGTGGCGCGGAGCGTTAAAAAAGCGGTGTAGCCGTTTTTTTAATGGAGCGGAAGCGGAACCACGGAAAGCCTGACCCGCGTTAGCGGGGAACGCCCTTTTTAGAGAAAATATTTTTAGGAATATAGAATGTTAGAACAGGAAAAAACTCCAGAAGGTGGAATTGTTATAAAAATTCCGATTGAAGATGAAGTAAAACAGGCTTACATTGACTATTCGATGTCTGTAATTGTTCAGCGTGCATTGCCGGATGTTAGAGACGGATTAAAGCCGGTTCACCGCAGAATTATGTATGCAATGGACAAGCTGAATCTTTCGAGCGGTGGAAAAACAAAAAAATGTGCCACAATCGTTGGTGAAGTTCTCGGACATTACCATCCGCATGGAGACGCTTCTGTTTATGATGCTTTGGTTCGTCTTGGTCAGGATTTTGCTCAGCGTTACACGACTGTAACTCCACAGGGAAACTTTGGTACTATTGCAGGCGACCCTCCTGCTGCTTACCGTTACACCGAAGCAAAAATGTCTAAAATTACCGAAGAAATGACGGACGATATTAACAAAGAAACTGTTGATATGACGCCAAACTTTGATGACACGACAGTTGAACCTTCTGTTCTTCCTGCTAAATTTCCTTTTCTGCTTTGTAACGGTACAACTGGTATTGCTGTTGGTATGGCAACAAATATGCCTACGCACAACTTAAGGGAAGTTGCAGCTGCAATCAGTGCTTATATCGATAATCCTGAAATTTCAATTGACGAAATGATGAATTACATAAAAGGCCCGGATTTTCCGACTGGCGGTGTAATTTATGGTCGTGAAGGAATTAAAAAAGCTTACAGAACCGGACGCGGAAAAATTACAATCCGCTCAAAATTTAATATTGAAACAGATAAGCACGGACACGAAAAAATTGTATTTACCGAAGTTCCTTATGGCGTAAATACAACAAATATCATTAAGAGAATTAACGAGTTAAAGGACAATAAGGTTATTGAAGGAATTGCCGACGCAAACGACGAAACTTCTGACCGTGTTGGAATGAGACTTGTTGTTGAACTAAAGAAGAATGCGATTACAAAGATTGTATTGAATCAGCTTTTTGCAAAAACTGATCTGCAGTCGAATTTCGGTGTAATAAATCTTGCGCTTGTTCCTGTAAAAAAAGAAGGCGCGCTCAGATACGATGAACCTCAGTTAAAGCTTCCACAGATTTATCTTAAGCCACAGGTTTTAAATTTAAAGCAGCTGGTTGAATATTTTGTTGAACATCGCGACGAAGTAATTACACGCCGAACGATTTATGATTTAAAAGTTGCAAAGCACAAGATGAAGATTTTGCAGGCTTTGATTACGGCAATCAACAATATTGATGAAGTAATTAAAATCATAAAATCCAGCCGTGATACGGAAGAAGCAAAACTTAGACTCGAAGAAAGATTCAATTTTGATGATGAGCAGGCTCAGGCAATTGTTGATATGCCACTTAAACGGCTTACTCATCTTCTTGTTGAAGATCTTGAAAATCAGATTAAGGAATTGCAGATTCTTATTGATCATCTGGAAGATTTGCTCGCTCATCACGAAAAAATCCGTCAGTTGATAAAAGATGAAACAAACGAACTTGCAGATAAATATGGTGATGATCGCAAGACTGACATTGTTGCAGACGAAGTTGAGCAGATTAACACCGAAGACATGATAAAAGAAGAAGAAGTCGTTGTTCTGATTTCTAAAATGGGATACATAAAACGTGTTCCTCTTACTCAGTACAAAGCTCAGAGCCGTGGAGGAAAGGGCAGTATGAGTGCAAACCTTATTGAAGGCGATTACATTAATCAGATTTTTACAGCAACGACAAAATCTTACATTACATTCTTTACAAATGCCGGAAAGGTTTACTGGATAAAGGTTCATGAAATTCCAGAAGCAAGCCGTTCTAGCCGTGGTTCAAGTGTTAAGTCTTTGATTCAGCTTAGCCCGGATGAAGAAATTTCGACAATCGTAACGATGAAAAATTATTCTGATAATATGTATATCTTTATGGCAACTGCAAACGGTATTGTAAAAAAGTGTAAAACTACAGAATTTGCAAATGCTAAAACTCGTGGTGTTATCGGAATAAAATTGCACGATGGTGACCAGCTTGTTTCTGCTATGGCAACAAGTGGTTCAAGTGATGCAATGCTTATTACCCGTAAGGGGCAGGCTCTTAGACTTGATGAAGAAAGTGTTCGTCCAATGGGAAGAGCAAGTTCCGGTGTAACAGGAATTCGTCTTGCGTCTGGAGATGAACTTGCGGCTGCGATTAGTGTTGAAGAAGGAAAAGATGCGCTTGTTATTACGGAAAAAGGTGTTGGAAAGCGTGTCGGATTTGATGAATTTGGAAAACATGGTCGCGGAACTGGCGGACAGAAAATTTTTGGAAATGTTGAAGGTAAGGGCGAAATTATTGGAGCCATTGCTGTTTCTGAAAAAGATGAAGTTATCTGTATGTCAGGACAGGGAAAAACTTTAAGAGTTGCTGCTGCAACAATTTCAAAACAGGGTAGGGCATCTTCTGGAACTCGTGTAATAAATATCGAAGAACCGGATTATGTTGTTGGTTTTGATAAAGTTGCAAGTGAAGAAGAAAAAGAATAAAATTATATTTAGTTAATTCTTTGTAATGTAAAGAATTAACTAAAGCGAAGAGAAATTATATAATGACATTTCTTTTTATTTAAAATAGAATAATAACAAAATTGGGGATTTTTTTATTATTAAATGATCATTTTATGACTATGTCATAACCGATCAAATGACCATCAGGTAAGCCAGAGATTATGTCTCTGGCTTTTTTTTGCCCAAAAATTTTCCATAAAAAAAGAGCTTTTGTGCCCAGGTTGTGGATAACTTGTTTAAAATTTTAGAATCGAAGTAAAGGTAAATTTTGTAAAATTCTAAATTCTTTTAATATAAGAAATTAGAATTTTTGTAAATTTTAGAGAATAGAAAAGATAATGTGGAAAGGTTGTGGATAACTTTTTGCCGTGAGAAAAGTTTTTTTGTGGAGAGAATAAGAGAATCGATGTGGGCTTACTTTTGTGTGTGGTCTAACTGTGAGAAAAAAATTGTATATATTAAGAAAACCTTGTCAGTTTTTGTACGAAATGTTTTGATTTAGAAGAACAGGTTTTCTGACTTTAAAATGTTTCATGAGAAACATTTTTTTTTGAACTAGCAAATTATAATTTTTCCTTGGGAATAAAAAAAATATACCAGGTTAAGATTTTGTTTCCCCTTGATTTTTTTTATGATGTGAAATGGGGAGAAAAATCTTTGATAGTTTAAGAATAGGGGAGAAATATATTCTATTTGAGAATAAATAACAAATGTCCAGAAAGTAGAGTTTTGTGGCTTTAATGTTTCATGAGAAACATTTTTTTATAGTTGTTCAGGCTGTGGAAGATAACTTTTCAGATTCTTTTAAGAAGGTTCTGTGTTTTTGAGTTGCTTTGTAAAACAGTTATATTTTAGACTTTAGGTGAATTTTCATTTAGTTTATGAAAATCCTTGTTTTGTTTTTATATAAATATTATTGAGAAATGTTGTTTTACAGAAATTTATTCTTCTGAAGATAAAGTATTTTCCTGTAAAAATGTTTCATGAGAAACTTTTTTAGAATTATAGAAACAACTGTCAAACTTATGTGCTTATTTTTTAGGTCTCGATAATAATAAAAAATTTGTAGTAGGGCAGGTGATTTGTTTGAATTGGTAACATTCTTTTTTATAATCTGCCAATATTCTCTTTTGAAAGTTTTTTTAACATTGTCTTTATAACGATAGTTGTGGGGGTATTTTGAGGCTTGCTCTTTAAAAAACGTGGCTTTGAAACAAAATAAACAGTATTTAAATCGTATAAAAATGTTTCATGAGAAACATTTTTATTGCCCATGTTTTTTATTGGACGTTATAGTTGTCCATTAATGGAAACAACACTGCAATCTAAATAAAGTAATTTTTACATTTTGATGCAGAAATTACATATAAACTTATCCGCTGTCATTATCTGATAAGTCCGATAACGACAGTAAAGTTTTAAACTCGAAATTGAACCATTTATTTAGGACAGATTTTTTTAATTGCCCTATAAGAAAAAGACTGTTTTTATCTATTATGTTTTAACAATGTTTCACGAGAAACATTATACTTTTCTGCTGGGTGAAAGATAAAAAAAATCTCCAGAAAGTTGTTGCATTATTTTTCTTTATATATGCTTTAAACTGTCAAACGTTAGTTTGTTTTTTACAAATTTAAATGACGAATGTTCGTCATTTAAATTGCTGGTTTGAATGTTGTGTTTTAAGAACAATTAAAAAACAAAGCAAATAGACTTTTGCCAGGTTTTTAATAAAAAATTAAATTTTGAGAATTTATAATAAAAAACTGCAAAATTTATTATAAAACAGGGACTTGAAAATAATTTAGGTGTCCATATAGCATTGGAATCTGCTAGACTAGATTGTCGGATCAAGTCTGGCAATGACAATAGCTGTTCTCGATAATGGATAATAATTGTAGCAGTGCTGGATAATGCAATTAAAGTTTTAAGCTCGAAATTGAAATCATTAACTTGCAATCGTTCGTTTGTTTTATTCGTTTAAGAAAAAAAAGTTTTTTGCGCTTATACAAAATGACTACGTCGGATGCGGCGGGCTTTAGTTGCCGGCTTTGACCGGCAATGAGCGTATAGCGAACCCAAAGCAGCCGGAAACACGGAAGACTTTTAGCGCCTTGGGCAAAAGTAAAGAAAATACGGAAAAATCGTCCAAAATTGTAATTTTTGACTAATTTAACTTTAATCTAAAAACTTTAGAACCTCGTTTTGGATTCCACTCGTTGCGACGTTTTTCTGGAAGACTTTCGATCGAATCTGCCTTAAATCCCTGGTTTTCGAACCAGTCGGCGGTTTGTGTCGTTAAAATAAAAACGCTTTCGATGTTTATTGATTTTGCTTTTTCTATAAGATAAGCAATCATTTTTGGACCGATTCCAATATGTGCAAATGTTTTATCAACTGCAACGGCTGCAATTTCTGCCTGTGTGTGGTCATAAATATGCAATGCAGAACAAGCCCTGATTGCGCCGTCAATTTCGTAAACAATATAATCGCTGTAAGAAGATTCTAATTGGGCTTCGGTGCGTGGAAGCAGAATTTCGTCAATAACGAACGGTCGTATGAGAGTAAGAACCTGTGAAATATCTTCTCGGCGCATTGCACGGATTCTTCCATAATCAGAAGAATAAATCATAGTTCCTGAACCAAGATTGCTGAAAATTTCGCAAGGCAATGTTCCGTCGATTGAACCATTTAAAATATGAACTCGTGAAACACCTTTTTTGCAGGCTTCTTTAGAAAGTTTTAAAATTGAAAGAATATTCTGTTCTGCTGAATTTGCTGAATCTGTCAAAACTGGCGAAGTTGTCGAATTAACAGATTTTGCCAAATCTGCAGGTTCATCCGGAAAATTTTTATTTATTTCGTTTAACTGCGTAAATTGTTCAACTTCTTCAATATTAAGGGCTGGAATATGACCTTCTGGCGAAAGTCCGGCATTTTCTGGAATCTTAAAGTTTTTTGCAGAAATTTCTCCGTCTGGAATAAGAAAAAAAAGTTTGTCTGCTTTTAAGTGAACTGCAAGCTGGGTTGCAAGCTGCATTGAAGAAATATTGTAAGGCTTTCCGTTTAAGCTCCAGCCAATGCAGGGAAAAATCGGAATAAAGCCGTCGTCAAGAACTGTGTTCAAACTAGTGTCGTCAATTTTGTCTATTTCGCCAGCGGTTGAATAATCAATTCCGTTTAAAACGCCTTTTCCTCTTGCGCGAACCCAGTTGCCAATAACTGCCGTAATGTGTTCTCCTGCAAGACTTGTCATAACATTGTTAGCTACTTCAAAAGCTGCGGTTTTTATAAGATCCATTGCCTCGGGAGGAGTAATTCTGCTTCCGTTGTGGCTTGTCCATTTAATTGAATTTTTTGTAAGGATTTTATCTATACGTTTATGTGCTCCTGGCACAATAAGAACTTTTAGTCCGGATTCTTTTATTAGACCAATATCGTGAATATGGCTTGTAAACATCGGGGAATCTATAATGCGGTCGTCAATGTAAATTACAACCGTTGCATTGTGGAATCGGCTTATATAGCGGATTACGTCTCTTATGCTGTCTGCCTTAGTCTGAATTGATTTTTCAATGGATGTCATATTTTACCTATTTTTTTTATATCTTTAGGTTATCGCGAAAGACCGCTTTATGACAATTCTATGACAAGTTTATAAGAGGTTTTTGTTTGCCGGATTTAGCAAAATTTAATGATTTTAGTTTTGTTGGCTATTGTTTCTCATAGAAAAAACGCAGCCACAATAATCCTGTCTCCACAATCCGTATTCTGCAGAAAGTTGAGTGCTTCTTAAATAGCCGCTTTTCTTTTTAAAATCCGAAACTAAAAATCTGGTTTTTGGAGGGGTGGGCAAAGTTTTATTTTTTGTTTCTAGTTCTATGCCGATTTCGTTTATCATCTGGCTGTCTTTGTGCGGGCTTATACTTAATGTTGTTGTAAACCAGTCAAAATTATTTTTACAGGCGTATTGCCATGAACGCGACATTCTTAATTTGTAGCATCTTCTGCAGCGTTCGCCTTTTTCTGGTTCTGTCTGTAATTCAATTTCGTTACGAACGTTTGTTGCAGTAAAAAAATCTTCTGGTTCGTAATCGTCAACAACGAGTTTAACTTTATTTTTTAATGCGTCCGGAAAAACCGTTAAAAATTTTTTTAATTCTTCAAGTCTTCTATAATATTCTTTTTCTGGATGAATATTTGGGTTGTAATAGTAAATTGTAATATCAAAAATCGAAGATAAATATTCAATTACATAACTGCTGCATGGTCCGCAACAAGCGTGTAAAAGAAGTGCTGGTTTTTGACAGTCTGTTGTTTTTGTCTGCGAAAATTGCGAAATTATTTTTTCTAATTCTTTTTGATAATTTATTTTTTCCATTTGTGGGGTTTATCGTAGCATTTTTGTTTGTGTCTAAAAAGTAAACTTTGCGGATTTTTTTTAAGGACGTCTTCCGGCTACTCCACCTTCGCTATCCGCTCATCGTCCTCGCTTTGCTGCGGTCGACTGCGGGCTTCGTATCCGGCGTAAGGCAAAAAAAAAGGGGTTGAAGATAAAACTTATCAACAACCCTGGAGCAGAAGCAGTTTCTATAAAAAAGAAACAATCTTATCGGTTTGGTAAGACTCTGAATTTTCTGCAACTGTCCGTATCTTTAATTTATAACAGTTTGTTATAGAATAAAACCAAACAAATTATCTATTTTATAAAATTATAAATAATCTGTTGGTGATTTACTTTTGTTAAGCCTTTAAAAGTGCTTTTTCGTATTTGCGATCAGCAGTTTTTTCTGCAGCTTTATAAAAAATTGCAACGTTACCAATAATTCTTACTAAAGTTGAATCTGTCTGTTCCTGAATTGCAGCCGAAAGTTCATTTTTTTCGTCTTTGTATTCATTAAATTTTACTTTTATAAGTTCGTGGGTTTTTATAACAGTCTGAATCTGTTTAATCTGTTCTTCTGTTAGGCCAGCGCCACCAATAATAACTAAAGGGGACATTGGCTGAGCTGTTTTTTCTAAAAATTTTCTCTGTTTACTTGTTAATTCAATCATAAACAGATAATAACTTTTGAATAATAAAATTTCAATTAAAAGCAAATACCAGCAAAGCGTTGTTTTTATAAAAACAACAATAGATTGTGTATTTATAAAAAATATAACTAACAAATATGACTGTCTTTGCAATGTGTTTGGATATAAATTTTTTATCATGTGTAGCGATGAAGAAATAAGAAAAAGAGTTGCAGATAATACTAAAAACTATCGTAAAAAACAAAAGCTTACACAGGAAATGCTGTCAGAAAAAAGCGGAGTTTCTGTAAATACAATCCGCAATATGGAAAAAGGGCGCTGGCCTTCATCTTCAACAATTGCTGCCGTTTCTAAAGTTTTTGGCATTGATCCTAAGATGTTGCTTGCTTCACCAACGGATAATTACATTTTAAAGGAAGAAATTACGACTTTATTTTTAAATTCCCTAAATAACCACACAGAAGATAAATCTTATTCTTTTAGTCATTTTGAAAACCGCCCTAAAAAATAGAAAAAATGGCTTTGTGGACAGTTGACTTTTAATTCGATATAATTTTTGGCATTGTTTCTATATATATCGTTGATTGGCTTTTGGACAGATTTTGTAAAAGCTGATTTTTTTTGATATAGCGTGGAATAAATATAAATAGAGGAAAATTATGCCAAAAATTGAAGTAAACGAGAAACTTTTTTTTAATCTTCTTGGAACAAAATATGATTATGACACTCTGGAAAAAAAGCTTACTTTTGGTAAGGCCGAACTTGATGAAAAACCAGATATGTCTCAGAAAGAAGACGAAAGAGTTATCAAAATTGAATTAAACGATACAAACCGTCCTGACTTGTGGTCCACAGGAGGAGTTACAAGACAGCTCAGACTTCATGAAGGCGCAAAACGTTCCGACTATTCAAAATTTATGTCTACAAAAAACGACATAAAAGACTGTGGAGACAGAATTGTAACTGTTGAGCCAGAACTCGAAAAAATCCGTCCGTACATGGTCAGCTTTGTAATTTCTGGAAAACCGATTGACGATCCAATGCTTAAAGACATTATCCAGACACAGGAAAAACTTGCCTGGAACTTTGGTAGAAAAAGACGCTCAATTTCTATGGGCGTTTATAGAATTTCCGAAATAAAATTCCCTGTTCACTATAAGGCTGTAGATCCTGATACAACTTCTTTTGTTCCTTTACAGTGTGAACAGCCAATGACCTGCCGTCAGATTCTTACAGAACATCCAAAAGGAAAAGATTTTGGCTGGATTATTAAAGACTTTAAAAAATTCCCGATTTTGACAGACGACAAAGGCGAAATCATGTCGATGGCGCCGGTAATCAATTCTGCAACTCTTGGAGCTGTAAAAGTTGGCGACAAAGGTCTTATGGTAGAACTTACTGGCGACAATATTGAAAACCTGATTTTGTCGGCAAACATTGTTGCCTGCGATTTTGCAGACGCTGGCTACGAAATTCTTCCTGTAAAAGTAGTTCATCCTTATGACACAGGACTTGGAAAAGAAATTACCGTTCCTTATTACTTCCAGCAGCCGACAACTGCAACTCTTGCTGCAATCAACAAAAAACTTGGCTGCGATTTAACAAAGGCAGAAGTTCTCGACGCTCTTGCCCGCATGGATAACGATGTTGAAGCTAAAGATTTTGAAGCAACAGAAAAGACTGCAAGATATTTAAAAGCTAATAAAAGCGATGTTGAATTTACATTGAATCCGCCTCCTTATAGAAACGACTTTTTGCACGAAGTTGATGTAATTGAAGACGTAATGATTGGTGTTGGACTCGACAATTTTAAGCCGATCCGCCCGAGCGATTTTACAGTTGGCCAGCTTTCTGATGTTACTGTGTTCAGTCGTAAGGCAAAAGAAATAATGGTTGGTCTCGGCTACCAGGAAATGATTTTTAACTATCTTGGTTCAAAACGCGACTATATCGACCGCATGTGCGTAAGTGCAGAAAACGTAATCGAAATTGCAAACCCAATGAGCGAAAACTATCAGTTTGTTCGTCCGTCTATTATTGCAAGTCTTTTGCGCGCAGAGAGTCAGGCTGGACAGGCTGTATTCCCGCATAAAATTTTTGAAATTGGAAAAGTTGCCTTCCTTGATCCAAATGAAAACACTGGAACAAAAACGATTCAGTCGCTTGGATTTATGACAGCATGCAACAATGCAAACTTTAACAGCCTTGCAAGCGAAGTTAGCACACTTCTTTATCTTTTGGATCATAAATATGAAGTAAAAGAAGTTGAAGATTCCCGCTTTATTCCAGGACGTCAGGCAGCAATTATGCTTGATGGAAAACAGATTGGTGTGTTTGGCGAAGTTCATCCGCAGGTTCTTGAAAACTGGGGAATTATGGTTCCTTGTGTTGCCGGCGAAGTTGATGTAGAAGCTTTAATGCCAAAAGAAAAACCACATACAAAAGCTGTTGAAAAAGCAAAGACAGAAAACAAGGCTGGCGGAAATGTAAGCCCGGCAGAAACAGATCCTGTTGCATATTTTAACAGCCACATTGAACTTTTAGTTGCAAAGATTGAAAAGGTTGAAACAAATCCTCAGGGCGACAAGCTTTATATCGAAACAATGGACGACGGTTCCGGCACACCTAGAATTATTCAGTCGGGATTGCGCCCATATCTGAGCGAAGATGAACTGCTTGGAAAGCATGTAATTATTGCTGCTAACCTTGCTCCACGCAAAATGAAGGGCGTAGAAAGCCGCGGAATGTTGCTTGCATGCGATTACACAGAAAACGGAAAAGAAAAAGTTGAACTTTTGACTGCTCCGTGGGCAGCTCCTGGAACTGTAATTACTCTCGAAGGTAGCGAGGCTTGTGAAAAACCTGCAAAGATTGATATTGAAAAATTTGCAAAGGTTAGTTACCAGGTTAAAGATCATAAATTTGTAATTGCAGGAAAAACTGCATTTGCAGCTGGAAGGCCAATTACAACAGAAAAGTCAGATAACTGCGACGTTCAGTAGGTCTCTTGTGTCATTGTCGTGCCACGACACGGCAATCTATCCACATAAAGGAGATTCCCCGGTCAAGCCGGGGAATGACAAATAGAGTCGAGATGAGAGAATGCACATAAAGTCAAGATGAGATAATGAAAAATTGCGCTGTCATTGTCGGGCTTGACCCGACAATCTACAAGATTCCCGCATTTAATGCGGGAATGACACTGCTGTTGCTATTAATTCTGTAAGAGACTTTCGGGAATGCCAGTTTGAACTTTTAGAGTTCTTTTGAATCCAGATATTGTTTTACAAGTTTGCCGTTTTTATAGACTAGTTTTAACGAAAAAAACGGAGCGTTTGTGTGT
>CAVJSA010000012.1:41496-46880 GCA_963651875.1 Lachnospiraceae bacterium
CCGACAATCTTAAGACAGTCCGGCATTTACAAAGATTTAGCCCGGTATGGAGTAGCCGCGCGGAACGCGCGGGTGCGTAGCACTGGAGCGAAAGCGGAACTACGGAACACCGGCAGAGACTGTGAAGATTTACAAAGACTTTGGCTCCAAAAAATAAAATTAAAATATTGGCAAAACGTATTTTTACAGTTAAAATATTTATTTGTATGATACAGCATTGCTTGAAAGAAGTTGAATTTTTCGATACAGGAATTGCTGGTCTTACTGTTTTTATTTGCAGATTTTAAACTGATTTCATTTTTTGTGGAGTCAGTTTTTTTTTGTAATTTTTTTGAAAATTAGTCTTAAAACTTAAATAGAAAGTGCTGCCATTATCGTGGAGCGTTCTAAGGAGTATTTATGAAAAGGGAAGACATTAAGAAAGTTCTGATTATTGGTTCGGGTCCAATAGTAATTGGTCAGGCTTGTGAATTTGACTATTCAGGAACTCAGGCTTGTAAGGCTCTCCGTGAACTTGGTTATAAAATTGTTCTGGTAAATTCAAATCCAGCAACAATTATGACAGATCCTGTTATGGCAGATTCAACTTACATTGAACCTCTTAATGTTGAAAGAATCAGCCAGATTATTGAAAAGGAACGTCCAGATGCTCTTTTGCCAAACCTTGGCGGTCAGACCGGCTTGAATATGGCAATGGAATTAAACAAGCTTGGCGTTCTTGATAAATACGGCGTAAAAGTTATTGGCGTAAATCTTGATGCTATTGAACGTGGCGAAGATCGTGAAATTTTTAAGGAAACTATGAAAAACCTTGGAATTGACACTCCGCGTTCTGATATTTGTCATACTGTTGAAGGCGCAGAAAAAATTGCTGAAGAAATCGGATTCCCGCTGGTTGTTCGTCCGGCTTACACAATGGGCGGGGCTGGTGGCGGTTTCTGCTATAACGTTGAAGAATTGAGAGCGATTGTTTCTAATGGTCTTGATCTTTCTCTTACTCATCAGTGTCTGATTGAAGAATCGATTTTAGGTTGGGAAGAACTTGAAGTTGAAGTTGTTCGTGACTCAAAAAATCAGATGGTTGCAATCTGTACAATCGAAAATATTGATGCAGTTGGTGTTCACACTGGAGACTCGTTCTGTGCAGCTCCATTTATGACAATTGATAAAGAACTTGAACAGAAACTGCAGAAAATGGCATTCAAGATTGTAGAAAACATTGGCGTAATTGGTGGAACCAACGTTCAGTTTGCTCACAATCCAAAAAATGGAAGAGTTGTAATTATCGAAATAAACCCTAGAACTTCTCGTTCTTCTGCTCTGGCTTCTAAGGCAACTGGATTCCCGATTGCTTTGATTTCTGCAAAACTTGCTGCAGGACTTACTCTCGACGAAATTCCTTACTGGCGCGACGGAACTCTAGAAAAATATACTCTTGGCGGTGCTCCAGACGGTGATTATGTTGTTCTTAAATTTGCTCGCTGGGCTTTTGAAAAATTCCGTGGGGCAAAAGATGAACTTGGCACTTCGATGAAAGCTGTCGGCGAAGTAATGGCCATTGGTAAAACCTTTAAGGAAACTTTCCAGAAAGCTATCCGCGGACTTGAAAACGGACGTTCTGGTTTAGGTTTTGCAAAAGATTTTAATAAAAAGACTGCTGATGAACTTTGCGAAATGCTCAAGGTTGCAAGTTCTGAAAGATATTTTCAGTTGTACGAAGCAATCCGCAAAGGTGTTTCTCTCGACAAGCTGGCTAAGATTACTTATGTAAAAGAATATTTCTTAAAGGAAATGAAGGAACTTGTTGATCTTGAAGAAGAAATGCTCAAGAATCCTGGAAAAGTTCCGGAAGACAAACTGTTGATTCAGGCAAAGAAAGACGGTTTCTCTGATAAATATCTTTCTAAAATCTTAAAGGTTGCAGAAAAAGATATCCGTAAGCGTCGTTACGAACTTGGAATTAAAGAAGCATGGTTGCGCGTTCCTGTAAGTGGAGTAAATGATGCCTGCTATTATTATTCAACTTACAATGCAAAAGATACTTCGATTGCGACAGACAATAAAAAGAAAGTAATGATTCTTGGTGGCGGACCAAACAGAATTGGACAGGGCATTGAGTTTGACTACTGCTGTTGCCACGCTGCAATGCAGTTAAAGGAACTCGGCTACGAAACAATCATCGTAAACTGCAACCCTGAAACTGTTTCTACAGATTACGACACTTCTGACAAACTTTATTTTGAACCTGTAACAACTGAAGATGTTCTTCAGATTTACGAAAAAGAAAAGCCATTTGGTGTAATTGTTCAGTTTGGTGGACAGACTCCGCTTAACATTGCCCGCGAACTTCAGGAAAATGGCGTAAACATTCTTGGAACTTCAATTGATTCAATTGATATTGCAGAAGACCGCGATTTGTTCCGCCATATGATGGAACAGCTTGAAATTCCAATGCCGGAAAGTGGAATGGCAACTAATTTTGATGAAGCTAAAGAAATTGCAGACAAGATTGGTTATCCGATTATGATTCGCCCGTCGTTTGTTCTTGGTGGACGCGGAATGGAAGTTATTTACGACGAAAAAACTTTGCGCGAATATGTTGAAAAAGCTGTCGGCGTAACTCCGGATCATCCGCTTTTGATTGACCGTTTCTTAAAGAATGCACTTGAATGCGAAGCTGATGCACTTGCAGATTCTGAGCACGTTTATATTCCTGCTGTAATGGAACACATTGAACTTGCAGGAATCCACTCTGGTGACTCTGCCTGTGTAATTCCTCCAGTTTCGATTCCTCTTTCTAACCTGGAAACAATCAAAGAATACACAAAGAAAATTGCAGAAGCATTGCACGTTTGTGGTTTAATGAACATGCAGTACGCAATTGAAGACGGTAAAGTTTACGTTATTGAAGCAAATCCACGTGCAAGCCGCACTGTTCCGCTTGTTTCTAAAGTCTGCGACACTCAGATGGCTCGCCTTGCAACGAGAATGATGCTCGGCGAATCGTTAAAATCTCTTGGACTTAAAGAAAAGGTAATTCCTTACTTTGGCGCAAAAGAAGCTGTTTTGCCTTGGGCAAGATTCCCTGGAGTTGACCCGATTCTTGGACCTGAAATGCGTTCTACAGGAGAAGTTCTTGGACTTTCTGACAACTTCCCATTGGCATATTACAAGGCTCAGGAAGCTGCCGGTGCAGAACTTCCACATGCGCCGTCTCCGTGGGAAAACAAAAAAGTTTTGATTTCTTTGAGCGACAAGGAAAGCTTAAAGGGACAGGTTCTTTATATTGGAAAAACTTTGTCAAAGATGGGATTTTCTCTTGTTTGTACTCAGGGAACTGGAGATTTCTTCCGCGAAAATGGAATTAAGTGTGAAGAAGTAAACAAGATTGGCGCAGGACGCCCAGACGTTGTTGATATTATTATGAATAAAGAAGTTTGCCTGGTTATTAACACTCCAAAGCCAAAGCGCGTTTATGCAGAAGACAGAAAAACAATTCGTATTGCGTGCTTAAAGTACAAAGTTCCGTATATTACAACACTTGCCGGAGCTTATGCTGCAGTTCAGGGAATTGAAGCTGTTATGTCTGGCAATGGTGGTGAAGGCGGTGTTAAGTCTTTACAGGAATATCATGCAATGATAAAACAATAGGCAAAATCACAGCCTAAGGAAAACAGGTCTGATTTTATCAGGCCTGTTTTTTTTGCGAGTGCGTAAAAAGCGTAAGGGATTTTGGCGTATCAGCCTTGCGGCTGTTACGCTGCGAGTTTGCTTATCGCAAACTCTTTATTTACGTGTGCGCTAAAGCGCACGGCCTAACGCTAGCGCGTTAGGGATTGGAGGGGCGGCGTAGCCGTTGCGTAGCAATGCAGGCGCGTAAGACGCCGGAACCCCGCAAAGCCCGACCCTGAGCGTAAGTGAAGGGATACGCCCAAAAAAGAAGGAATTTATGAAAGATTTTACAGTTGGAAAAACTTATCCGCAGTTGATAAATTACGCAATTCCGTTGATTTTAGGAAACTTTTTTCAGTTAACTTACAATGCGGTTGACTCGATTATTCTTGGTCGCTATGCAGGAAAGCAATGTCTTGCAGCGGTTGGAATTGCAAATCCGGTAATGAACATAATGATTTTTTTGATTGTCGGAATCTGTCTTGGCGCTGGAATCATTATGTCTGAATTTTATGGCGCAAAAGATGAAAAAAAACTAAAAAGCGAAATTAGCACAACAATTGCGATTGGACTTGGTTTTACGCTTGTTGTAAGTGCGCTTTGCTTTATTTTTGTGTGCCCGCTTTTACGCGCAATCCGCTGTCCTGAAGACCTTGTTGAACACACAGCAAGCTATCTGCGCGTTGTTTTTGCCGGTCTTGTTTTTACGTTTTTTTACAATGTTTATGCGTCGGCCCTTCGTGCGGCTGGAGACTCAAAATCGCCGATTGTCTGTGTTGCAATAAGTGCAGTGTTAAATGGAATTCTCGATTATATTTTAGTTGCAAAATTGGGGCTTGAAATGCGCGGGGCTGCCTTTGCAACTGTTGCTTCGCAGTTTATCAGCTGTGTTTTGATTATCACCTATGTTTTTAAGAAAACTCCGATTCTTGCGGTAAGACTGAGAGAATTTAAAATTGAACGTTCTTTGATTTCGCGGACTGTAAGTTATTCGTGGGCTACGGCCTTGCAGCAGTGCGTTTTGTATGTGGGAAAACTTTTGATTCAGTGCGCGGTAAATCCTCTTGGAGTTGACGCGATTGCAACGTTTAACGCCGGAACAAAGATTGACGATTTTTGCTATCAGCCGACACAGAGCATTGGACACACGATTACAACTTTTATGGCTCAAAACCGTGGAGCAAAAAAGCCTGAAAGACAGAGAGAAGGTTTTTTAAAGGGATTTTCGCTTGAGCTTATTTACGGCGTAATTGCGATGGCGAGCGTCTTTATTTTTAGAAAAGAAATAATAACGCTTTTTGCGGGCGACGGAGAATCAGAAGTAATCCGTCTTGGAAGCGAATATCTTATGATAATGTCGTGCCTTTATTTTTTGCCGGCGATTACAAACGGAGTTCAGGCATTTTTCCGCGGAACGGGCGATGTAAAAGTTACGGTAATTTCCACAACGACGCAGATTGTGGTGCGGGTTGCGTTCAGCTTTATTCTTGCAGTTCATTACGGAATAAACGGAGTCGCTTTTGCCTGCCTTGCCGGATGGATTGCCATGCTCGCAGTTGAACTGCCGATTTTCTTCTTTGCCTGGAAAAAATTAAAGAAAGAAATTAAAAAGGTTTAAAATGTAAGAGGGGGAAAGCCTTCCCCCTGCGGCGCACTCTGAACTGACCCCAATTTTTAGGACAGTTTAAGTAGCTTCTTTGTATGGTGGCTGC
>CAVJSA010000013.1:0-13829 GCA_963651875.1 Lachnospiraceae bacterium
CTTTTATGTCATTCCCGCACTTGATGCGGGAATCCCCGTCAGTGAAGAGATTGTCGGGTCAAGCACGGCAATGACATGGGAGGGGCAACTGCTTTTTATTGTCCTGACAGCCACAATGAGCGCAAGCGAAGGGCGCAAGACGGGACGAGAATATTAATTGCGCTCCAGAAGTTAAAGATTCACCCGCTTTTTTACAAAAAACCAGCTAATCCACATTGCCGCAATCGTTATAAACCACGAACCTGAATGAATTACAAGCAACCCTGGATAAGTATTTATGTGAGGAAAAACCACGCACGTCCAAAAAACACGGACACAACAGATTCCAATCAAAGTTAAAAGCGACGGCAAAAGAGAAAATCCCAGTCCACGCATTGCACAACCTGGAATTTCGACAAATGCACAAAAAGGCTGCAAAAGAAGAATCATTAGAATACGGATTCCTGCATAATGAATCGCTGTCGGATCTGTCGTAAAAATCGAAGCTGCCTGCGTCCTGAAAATAGAAAGTGGCGTAGAAAGAACTGCGGTAAAGAGAACGGCGCAAAGCAGACATTTGTGGAAAATTTCTTTACAACGTGCTTTCTTTTCTGCTGCAAAATTCTGACTGATAAAAGTTGTCGTTGCCTGACCAAAGGCAGTTGCAAAATAGTAGGCAAAATATTCAAAAGTTACGGCGATTGAGTTTCCGGCTGTCGCAAGGGCACCAAATTTGTTTACTGCCGATTGAACAAAAATATTTGCAAGACAGAAAACTGCCCCCTGAATTGCGGCTGGAATTCCGATTTTTAAAATATTTGAAACGTCAGTTTTATTTGGCTTAATTGTTTTTAATTTAAGTTTGAATTCGCCCCTTTCGTGAATTAAAAAATTCAGCGTTAAAAGACAGGCAATCGCTGTAGAAATTATTGTTGCTAAACCAACTCCGGCAACTCCCATTTTACAGACAATTACAAAAAAAAGATTTAAGACGGCGTTTAACCCGCCAGAAATAACTAAGGCAATAAAAGGGCGGCGGCTGTCGCCTTTTGAACGCAAAATTGCAGAACAAAAATCGTAAACGAGCAGAAATGGATATGTAATAAAATACAATTTTAAGTAAAGGGCTGCCATGTCGATTATTTGTGACGAAACGTTGATTGCGCGCATTATTGGCATGGCGAGTGCCTGACCTAAAATTCCGACAAAAACTCCAAAAACGACAGAAATTACGAGGGCGGAATTTATTGCTGATTTTATTTTTTCTTTTTGGCCAGAACCGATAAACTTTGCAATAAGGACATTTGCGCCAACGGCAAGCCCAGAAGAAAGGCTTACCAAAAAACCGACAATTTCGCTGTTTGTGCCAACCGCTCCAAGTGCATTTGCATCTGCAAACCGGCCGACAACAGCCGTGTCCATCGAATTAAAAAGCTGCTGAAGCATGCTGCTCAGTGCAATCGGAAGCGCAAATCGAATCAGATTGCTCGTCAGTGGGCCATTGAGCATATCGATTTCTGAACTTTTTGACATTTTTTTACCTGCCAGCAATGAATATAGCTTTTTTCTATTTTCATTAAAATAGAATTTTCTGTTATTTCTACCAGACTACCGCACACTCTGTCATTGCCGGACTCTGCTTCTTTGTCATTATCGGACTTCGCTTTTTTGTCATTGCCGGGCTTGACCCGGCCATCTATAGATTCCCTTGTCAAGCAAGGGAATGACAGAGCCTCGAGTGCGGGAATGATAATAACAGAGCCTCGAGTCTGGGAATGTCCATAAGCCAAGTGAGTCAATGACACAGAGCTCTGTCGCAACAGCACACTCTGTCATTGTCTCACATTGACCCGACAATCTATAGATTCCCTTGTCAAGCAAGGAAATGACAGAGCATCGAGTGCGGGAATGACACAGGTCTCTGTCATTGTCGGGCTTGACCCGACAATCTATTGTAAAAAAGAGATTCCCTTGTCAAGCAAGGGAATGACACATGGCTCTGTCGCAATATCCTTAAAAACTCACTAGAATAAAAAAATGGATTTTTTAACACAAGCGCGTAACTTAAAATCATACATGGTGGACTTGCGGAATTATTTTCATTCGCACCCGGAACTTTCGCTACAGGAGTTCAACACCTGCAAAAAAATTCAAGAAGAACTTGATTCCTTAAAAATAAAAAATTACAGAGTCGCACAAACAAACGTAATTGCAGAATTAGACACTTTGCGCCCCGGAAAAACTCTCTTTTTACGTGCCGACATTGACGCCCTTCCAATTCAAGAAAAAAACGAAGTTCCCTATAAGAGTCAGACCCCAAACGTTATGCACGCCTGCGGACACGACGGACACATTGCCTACATGCTTGCAACAGCAAAAATCCTAAAAGAAAATCTTTCGCAATTATCCGGCAAAATAATAATCGCTTTCCAGTCAGCAGAAGAAATTGGTCGTGGGGCTCGCGAAATTATCGATGATGGAATTTTAGACAAGGTTGACCGTGTTTTTGGAATTCACCTTTTGTCTTTAATTCCGCTTGGAAAAATTGCCGTAAAGAGCGGAGCATTGTCTTCTAGTTGCGACAGGTTTTATATAAAAATCAACGGAAAATCCGGACACATTACAACTCCGCAAAAATGCGTAGATCCGATTTTTATTGCATCGCTGATTACTTCCCAGTTACAGACAGTTGTTCCGCGTTTAATTTCTCCAACAGAAGGAGGTTTAATTGGTGTCGGCAAAATCAACGGAGGAACTGCCTACAACGTAATTCCAGAAAATTGCAGTATCGAAGGAACAATCCGGGCTTTTTCGGACGATTCACGCAAAAAATTAAAAAACGCTGTAACAAAAATTGCTAAAAATATTGCGGACGAATATGGCGGCTCTGCAGACATAAAAATCGAAGATCTGTGCGACGCCTGTTTTAATGACACTCAAGCCGCTTTAGAAGTTGCCTCGTCCAGTCGAAAGATTGTCGGAAGCGAAAACACTTTAACTTCGACAGAAAAATTATTCTGGTCAGACAATTTTGCAGATTTTTACCGCAAGGCAGCCGGTTGTTATGTTTATGTCGGTTCATGCGACGGAGAAAGCACAGCGTGGGCACATCACAACGAACATTTTGACATTGCCCCGGACAGCATGGTTTACGCCGCAGCGCTCACAGCGCAATATGCAGCAGATTTTTTGAATTTTTAAGAAGCACAATTACAGTCTCGTCCGGCCAAACGGGGTTCGCTAACGCTCATTGGGGCAAGCCCCAACTGCGCCCCTAATGTCCGGGCTAGTTTTGGTTGTAAAAAAAAATAAAAATCAACCGTCTCGAATTTTACCATGCCGTCACCCTGAACTTGTTTCAGGGACTCTCCCTCGTATCATTGCCAATGTGCCCCCGTGTCATTGAAAATGTGCAGCCATGTCATTGTCGAGCTTTGCTTTTTTGTCATTGCTAGTGTTTCCTCGTGTCATTGTCTCATCTTGACCCGACAATCTATTGTAAAAAAGAGATTCCCTTGTCAAGCAAGGGAATGACAGAGAAAACAACTTCGAGAATGACTATATAGAAGACAACTTCGGGCATTACATAGAAGGCAAGTTCTGGCACGACATAGAAATCAAATACGGGAATGACAATGTCTCGTGTCATTGTTGGACTTTGCTTTTTGGTCATTGTCTCATCTTGACCCGACAATCTTGTCCACCCATGTCATTGTCGGGCTTGACCCGACAATCTATTTAGATAAGAGATTCCCTTGTCAAGCAAGGGAATAACAGGGAAGACAAGAGTGGGCATGACACAGAGCTCATGTCATGGAATGACAATGCCTCTTGTCATTGCCAGGCTTTGCTTCTTTGTCATTGTCTCATCTTGACCCGACAATCTATTGTAAAAAAGAGATTCCCTTGTCAAGCAAGGGAATGACAGAGAAAACAACTTCGAGAATGACTATATAGAAGACAACTTCGGGCATTACATAGAAGGCAAGTTCTGGCACAACATAGAAATCAAATACGGGAATGACACAGACGACAAAATTAATTTTCTTCTTCGGCGGAATCATTTGACACTACAGCGTCCGGCACAACGGTAATCGGGCGGTTACGCCATTGGAAAAATGCATTCAGACAACCTGCAATCAAAAGAATTACGCCACAGATTCCAACTAAAATACCGCCGGCTTTTTCTGCAGGAATTATAAAAAGAGCAATCGCAAGAATCAGCGAAATAACTGTTTCTATAACCGACTGTTTAATCATAATTCCGTTGCGGTGAAGCTTTGTAATTCCGTAAATTTCAATTCCGGCAGAAACAATTAAATATGCTGCAAGAACATAAGCCATAATCGTCCAGGCAATGGCAGCAATCGTCAACGCAATGGCAGCAATCGTCAAAGGCAAAATAATTGCAACCGCGCCGACCACAATGCTCATTACTCCGCGAATCGTCATCATAAGTTTGTAGTCAGGATCAAGAATTAAATTTCTGGTTGCAACCATAATAAAAATTCCATCAACAATGGAAGCAAGCCCCAAAAGAATAACAGCCAAAGCAATAAAAGCTTTTGGAGAAATCAACATTAAAAGTCCGACAACTGCCACCATAAGCGACAAAACAAATTTATTTTTATCCATATCAAAAAATATAACGACAAAAACTCTGTTTAGTCTACATTTTTTTAGCTTTGCACAGACAACAGCCGGGCTCTAAAAGCTGTCCTGTAATTTGGCGCCTTTAATTTGTCTTTGCACTTGCAGATTTTATGCTGTCAGCAAAGAGTTTGTTCTGGTCGCTACGCACCGGCACACTGAATGCAGGTCCGCCGTCAGTTTCTGAAATTCTATAAATGCTCGAAGAGCCCGTTGAATATGCAGGACTTTCTACATTGTTTATCCACCAGTCAAGAACGCTTACAAGGCACATTGCATACTTTATTATATTTGCATTTGTTGCAGCGCTTTCGCCTTGGCTTTTTCTGCCTAAAAGAACGTCCATTCTCTTAGAAACCGGGTTTGGAATATCAAATTCATACTTTGCCCATGGGTTTGAAACACCAAGAACAATTCCCTGGGTTCCGGACTGTTTGTCAATTTCTTTAGAAAGCGTTGTAAATACCTGACGCAAAAAGTCTGTGCGCAAACACAGCGGAATATATTTTCCGTCGTTTGAAGGTTTTTCGAGCAAAAGCTGTTCAAATTCAAAATGTGGCAAAAAATTATACTTTGTCTGCCACAAAATATTTGTAAGGATTTTTTTACCAAAAAGTGAATTTTTAAAATCACTTTGTGAATATTCCTGGTTTACAAAATCCGTAAGCTGTCCGGCATAATTTTTTTCAAAAAGTTCTTCACGATAAACCGACCATTCGTTTAAGGCAATCGAAAGTTTATCTTTTTGTCCCTTTGTTTTTAGCTGGAGCATGTCTTCTTCATCATTAAAAATAATATTACGACAGCCCTGGAATAAATCTTCTATAATTCTTAAAAGAGTTACGACAACCTGCATCGGGTTTTGCGGACTCAAAAGATTGTAACCGTCGCGGAACTGATAAATCGGCTGAAAGTACGGATACATATCCGGCATGGAATCCAGTCTCGAAAATCCTGCGTCCGGAAAAAGGCGTTCCAAAAGTTTTAAACCGGCATCGACAATTTCGGTCTTTTTGCCACGCTGATATTCCGGGCTGTTTTTTTTGCGTTCTTCTTCCTTTTGTTTGCGTTCCTGTTCTGCTTTTTGCTGTGCTGCCTTAATATCTTCTTTTTTTTCTGGCAAAAGAATGTCGAATTTTGAAATTCCTAAAAATTCAAAAATATTTGCCGTTTCTGCCGTAAAAAAGTTAGGAAAATATTCAAACTTTGGACTGCACATGCGCATTAAAAGCGGATACATTCCCTTAATAATCTGAGTATAAACATAAAGCCATTCAGTAAGTCCCTGTTTTGAAAGCATTAAAAGTTTTTGCTGATCTGCTTTCGGGTACTTCATTAAATCGCTGTAAATTTCTTTAAAAAAACGTGGAATTGAATTTTCACCAAGATAATAGATTTTGAGCAAATCTTTATAAACTGTTTTTATGATTGGAATCATCATATAAACAGTAACGTCGTCCGCGTGTTCCTGGAGGTCCATTACCATAACTTTAAGGTTTTTCATTGTCCAGCCACCGACTGTCCTTAAAAACTTAAATTTTGTTTCCGGGTTGCTGACAATTTTTAAGCGATAAGAATCCGGGCAAATCTGAATTATTGACTTTACCGCAGTTATAAATGACTGATAGTGTTCAAGATGATTCTGCAAATCGTAAGAAACGTAACCTCGTCTTAACACTTCTGTTCCGTTTTTCTTAAAATAGCGGACAAAATTAAAAAATCCGTAATTCGGTTTAATTTTGTAGTCGTCGCTCATCATCAGTCTGTCCATTAAATTCCGCTCTTTTGCAGAAATTTCTGGCAAACTGCCATGACTAGAACTTCGACTTCCGCTAGAAGGCACATAACCGTATTTTGCTGGCTTTTTGGAAGAATCTTTTTCTTCAGTTTTTGAAGAACTTCTAGGCGAAGACATTGAAGCAACGTCCGCCGTAGATTTTCCGCTTGCCCTGTGTGAATAATGCCTTTCTTTTGGAGGAAAAGCTGAATAATCAATTGGTGCAGATTTTTCTTCGAGAATTTCTCCACCAAGAATTTTTGTCATTCTTGCGGCTTCTGCTTTATCGATAGGACCAATTGCTTTTCTTGTGGCATCGAGAGTGCCAGGTTCCCACGACTGTTCAATTTTTTTTTGTCCAAAATCGTCACTCATTAAAAACCTCCACTTAAACTCTCAGCAACTGATCTCTTGCAATTCCGCCAAATCCGCTGATTTTTATATCTTCGCCTTCCTGCGTCTTTAAAACGCCTTCAAACTTTCCATAAATATTTGACACAAGAATTTTAAATGCAAACAAACTCAGTTCACGGTTAATTCTCGAAGACGGTTCAAATGTTAAATCAACCATGTTTTCCGTATCCTGAATAATCCATTTTTTTCCAAGGCCAAAAGGCTGTGTCATTTTTACAGGAGGAAGAGGCGTGCATTTTCCGTCAACAAACAAAACGTTCTGATTTATTGATTCCGGGGAAGGAATAAAATCTGGTGTATTATTCAACGAAAAAGAAATGCTTTTTCCATTATAGTCTCCCGCTGCAAAAATTTTCTGTTCCTGGGTTTTGTATCCGTAATACGCCCTTTTAATCGTAAAAATTGCAGTTGAATTGTCTGCATTCAAAACCTGGCCGGCAGATTTTTTTGTTTTTCCAATCGTAAGTGAACCGCGCAGTTTTTGAGCAACAACATAAGAAGCACAACATCTTCTGCGCGACTTTATCGGAACACATTGTGTAAGTTCGCAGGTTGAAGGATCTGAAAAATGCCCAGTTAAGGCTGCCTGCACTGGTGGCTGAACAGAATTCCCCTTTAAATTAAAAATGAGCGAAAGTCTGTCTCTTTTATGGTCCCAACTGATTCTTATATAACAGCACGGATTAAAACTTGCGCAAAATCCCTGTTCAAGTGAATGTGGAATAAAACGGTGGCGAGGTCCCATTAAGTTTTTATAAGCATATTTACGGCCGGTTTCTTTATTCCATAAATCAACTTCTGCCAGACCAAAAATCTTATTGTCAAAAAAACTAACCAGGCAATCGTAAGGACCAACACTAAATTTAAATAAAATTGAACTTTTTATACGAAAATTTGAAACAAAAACCGGAAGCGGAACTCCGCCAAACGGAGAACGCAACCCACGAATGTCTAATCGAGAAACACGCCCAGCATAAGTGCCAAAAAGAGCGTGACCATTTTTTATAAGCTCGGAGGGAGGTTCGAGCATTTGTCTTGAATACATTCCGTAATTATATAACAGTACATTAGTAAAATGCAAATTAAAGCCAAAAGCGAAATCACGTTCCACACGCTGAATAAATGTGCTTTTAACTTAATTCAAAAAAAACTATACTCTCCCAATGACTTCTACAGAAAATTCTTCAACTTTAAGCCTTGCTAAAAAAAATCAGCTGAACGGCTTTTACAAAATTCTTTTTTCAATTGCAATTCCAATCATTCTTCAAAATCTGCTTCAAACCTTTATTAACATGATGGACACCGTCATGGTCGGAAGAATCGGCTCTGTCGAAATTGCTGCCGTAGGACTTGGAAACCAGATTTTCTTTATCTTAAATATGGTAGTTTTTGGCGTTTCTTCCGGTTGTTCAATTTTTATTGCTCAATATTGGGGGCAGCAGGATTTAAAAGGAATCCGAAAAACTTTTGGAATAATGCTCATTACCTGTCTTTGTGTTGCCCTTTTATTCACCTTTGGCGGAGTATTTTTTCCTCGCAATTTAATTTCGCTTTATACGACAGACACTGCTGTTATAGACAAAGCCTGCGATTATTTAAGAATCGTTGCCTTGAGTTATCCTTTAATGGCGGTTTCTTTTGCGTGCCAGGCAGCCTTTAGAAGTACAGAACACGTAATTTTACCAATGGCAACAACTGCAATTTCTTTTGTTTTAAATGTAACAGGAAACGCAATTTTTATTTTTGGTGTTGAAAGCCTTGGAATTCCGCAGATGGGCGTTGCCGGAGCTGCTGTTGCAACTTTTATTTCGCGCGCTGTTGAATTCATTATTACGATTGCTGTCGGAAATATAAAAAAGTTTGAAGCCTTTGGTTCTCCAGGTGAACTTCTTGCTTTTAACAATAAATCTTTTTTGCTGCGCCTGTTAAAAGTTGGTTTGCCTGTAATTTTTAGCGAAACCATGTGGGGTCTTGGAATTTCCACACAAAATTCAATTTTTGCACACACCGGGACAGATTCTTTTGCTGCATTCAGCATTACAAACACAGTAAGCCAGTTAACATGGGTAATTTTTATCGGCATGGGAAACGCTGCAGCAATCATTCTCGGCAAAAAAATCGGTAGCGGCGACAAATCCGGCGCAGTTGCCTACACAAACCGTTACTGCTGGTTCTTTCCGCTGATGGGGCTCGTAATCGGACTTTTGTTAATTCCGTTGAGTTTTATAGTTCCTTACATTTTTAACGTTGACGAGCAAATCGTTCATATTGTAAAAACAATGCTTTTTGCAATCGCATTTTTGTATCCGTTCAGGGCATTCAACATGCTTTTAATCGTCGGAATCTGTCGTTCCGGCGGCGACACAATTTTTGCTTCGTTAATCGACAACGGCTGGATGTGGTGTCTTGCAATTCCTCTCGGATATTTTGCTTCGTTCAAACTAGGGCTAGCGCCGTGGCAGATTCTTTTGTGCCTCGAAACCGAACAGCTACTAAAAACTTTCTGCGGATTTTTCCGCGTGCGTTCCGGCAAATGGCTGCACAATGTTACAAATTAGTAAAATCCCTCTCCCTTTTTTAGAATTTTTTTTTCCGTTATAATACCGCTATGAGTTTAGAGAATAAAAAAGTCCTTATTACTGGTGCCTCTGGCGGTATTGGCCGGGCAATTGCTCTTGCCTGTGCACACGAAGGCTACGAAGTTGTAGCCCATTTTAACAGCGGCGCCGAAAAAGCAAACGAATTAAAAAACGAAATAGAAAACAACGGCGGAAAATGCACTCTTTTACAATTCAACATAAGAGACCGCGAAGAATGTAAAAAAATCTTAGAAAGCTGGTCAGAAGAAAACGGAGCATTCTGGGGAATCGTCTTAAACGCCGGAATCTGCCGCGACAACGCTTTTCCTGCCCTTAGCGACGAAAACTGGGACGACGTAATTCATACAAACCTCGACGGATTTTACAATGTATTAAAACCGCTCGTAATGCCACTTTGCCGCAAAAAGCAGGGACGAATCATAACAATTGCAAGCGTTTCCGGCATTACCGGTAACCGCGGACAGACAAACTATTCAGCTTCTAAAGCAGGAATTATCGGCGCAACAAAGGCTCTCGCAGTTGAACTTGCAAGCCGCAAAATTACAGTAAACTGCATTGCTCCGGGCTTTATCGAAACCGACATGATAAAAGACGCACCAGTAGAGCACATTCTGCCTGCAATTCCAATGCAGAGAGCCGGCAAGCCGGAAGAAGTAGCCGCAGCCGCAATCTTTCTTTTGAGCGAAGGCGCTTCGTATATTACCCGGCAGGTTTTGAGCGTAAACGGCGGAATTATTTAGGAGTTATTTTTATGGAAAACAGAAGAGTTGTAATAACAGGCGGCGGAATCGTCAGCGTTCTTGGAAACAACTGGGACGACGCATTAAAAAGCCTTAAAGCCTGCAAAAATTTTGTAAAATACATGAGCGACTGGGACGAAAAATATCCTTTAATGAATACTCGTCTTGCCTGCCCGCTCGATGATTTTAAACTCGATCCACAAAAATATCCACGCAAAAAAATCCGTGGAATGGGACCAGTTGCACAAATGTCACTTGCAGCAACAGATGCAGCACTTGAACTGGCCGGCATAAAAGAAGGCGATCCTTTATTCCAGAGCGGAAGAATGGGCATTGCCTACGGTTCTTCAATGGGTTCGGTTTATCCTTTAATGGACTATTTTTCGATGCTCATTACAAACGATACTTCAAAAATCGGGGCAACGACCTACATCAAATGTATGCCACAAACCTGTGCCGCAAACCTCGAAGTTTACTATCAGCTTAAAGGAAGAATCATAACAACAAATACAGCCTGCACATCCGGTTCACAGTCAATCGGCTATGCTTACGAACAGATTAAATTTGGCAAGCAGGACATAATGATTGCTGGCGGTGCAGAAGAATTCTGTCCGGTAGATGCAGCCGCTTTTGACACCTTATTTTCAACTTCAACCAAAAACCAGACTCCACAATTAACCCCAAGCCCATACGACAAAGACCGCGACGGACTTGTAATTGGCGAAGGAGCCGGATCTTTAATTCTCGAAGAATACGAACACGCAAAAGCCCGCGGAGCTAAAATCTATGCAGAAGTTGCAGGATTTGGCACGACAACCGACGGAACGCACATTACTTCCCCAAACCGCGAAACAATTGCAAATGCAATCCGCCTTTCTATCGAAGACGCAAAGATCGCCCCAGAACAAATCGGTTACGTAAATACACACGGAACTGCAACAATTGCTGGAGACATCTGCGAAAGCGGAGCAACTTACGACGTTTTTAACAGAGCCGTTCCAGTCAGCTCAACAAAAAGTTACACAGGACACACGCTCGGAGCCTGCGGAGCACTCGAAGCCTGGCTTACAATAAATATGATGAACGCAGGCTGGTTCCATCCAAACTTAAATCTTGTAAATGTTGACAGTGCATGTGCCCCGCTCGACTACATAACAGGCACAGGCCGCGAAATCCAGACAGATTACGTAATGTCAAACAATTTTGCCTTTGGCGGAATCAACACAAGTTTAATTTTTAAACGCTGCACTGAATAATTTTTACGGATTTAGTTCAACAACTCCAAGGCTTTTTAACCACGGAAGCAGATACTCGTCATTCCAATGAGTGCGGAGCATTACTTCGCTTGTTTCTTTCATGCCAAAACCGTGGCCGCCTTTTTCGTAAGTTATAAAAGTGTGTTCAATCTGTTTGTCAGAAAGTGCTTTGTCCAGCCGCACAGAATTTTCGTACATTACAACCGGATCATCTTTGCAGGCAAGCAAAAACACTGGCGGCATATCTTCTGGAACATTCAATTCCATACTAAATTCATCCTTGTAACTCTGGCTGTACTTAAAACCACGGAGATTTAAAATTCCAAAACCTTCGCCCGCCCTTTTTTCGTCGTAAACATGCCCTAAAAGGCTTTTTCGGCTCCATTTGTGAGCAATATCGTCCTGCATAGAAACAACCGGATAAATCGGCATTACAAAGTCCGGGCGCACGCTAACGGCAGTATTTATTCCAAGATTCTGTAATTCGTTGTGGGTTTTAGCAAATTCGCCAGCCATTGTTACAAGGTGACCACCAGCACTAAAACCAATTGCACCAAGCTTTAAAGGATTTATTCCATATTCATCTGCATTTTTGCGGACATGGGCAATTGCCATCTGCAAATCAACCAGCTGATCGGGATAATGATGTTCATTGTAAGCAACGCGATACTGCAAAACAAAGGCGTTCATTCCAATTGAATTAAACCATCTGGCAGTTGCAAAGCCTTCGTGCTTCATTCCCAAGTGATGATAACTTCCGCCGGGACAAATAATTACAGCCGCGCGAGCCTTGTTTTTTCTGTTACTTTCTTTGCCGGTATCCCCGGCAGGGCAAAAATAAAGGACAGTGTCGCGGACTTGAGTTTCCATTCCAGGCACACCGCGCCACAAAAATATTTTTTTTGAATAATCTTTTGCAAAAATCAACGTTGCCACACAAAACATACAGGCAAGGGCACAAATCTTTTTTATCATTTGCAAAAGATAGCATAAAAAAACGGGACTGTCCAAAAAAGACAGCCCCGTGACACATTAAAGCAAAGCCGTTAAACAGCCCCACTCATGCTTTTAGTCGATTTCGTTCATCTTTGTAATTTCTTTTGTGTAGTCAACGCCAGGAACATCAAAACCGTTAATCATTAAGAAGTCGTGGCGGAGTCCTGCTAAGTCGCAAACATCGTTTACGTTTTCTTCTGTAACAGTTGGCATTATCTTATCAACTTCTGCCTGAACTTCCGGGTCAAGTTCCCAATCGTCAATGCGGATTCTGTTTTCTGAATCAACCGGCACTTTTTTGTCTGCTGTGTAAAGACGTTCTGCAAAAAGACGTTCCATCTGTTCAATACAGCCTTCGTGAGTTCCCTTTGCCTTCATAATCCTGAACAAAACTCCAAGATACTGAGCAATAATAGGAATAACTGCAGAAGAACGTGTTACAAGACCTTTGTTTACAGAAACATAAGCTGCACCGTTTATATCTTTAAGTGAACTGTCAATGTTGTGAGCGCGAGCTTCCAGGTCTTTTTTAGCTTCGCCGATTGTACCGTCGCGGTAAATCGGGTGACTGTATTTTGGTCCAATATAAGAATATGCAAGAGTGCGTACGCCGTCAGCAAGAACGTCTGCTTCTTTAAGCTGTTTAATCCAGCGTTCCCAGTCTTCGCCACCCATTACTTTTACAGTATTTGGAATATCTTCGCCTTCTGCAGGTTTTGCTTCCTGAATAGAAATTTTACCAGTCATCATATCGAGGGAAGGACCAGAAAAAGTTGTTCCGATTGGTTTAATTACAGAGCGATACATTACTTTTGTGTCTGGGTCTGTGCGTACAGGAGAAGCGAGAGAATAAATTACGAGGTCAAATTTAATTCCCTGAGATTTTGCTTCGTTAATTACAGTCTGACGACATTCATCAGAAAAAGCGTCCATATTAAATGTTTTTGACTTTAAGCCAGCCTTTGCAGCTTCTTTGTCAAAAGTCATATTGTTGTAAAAACCAGGAGTTCCAGCCTTTGTTTCTGTTGCTTCTTTTTCAAAAGAAACGCCGATTGTATCAGCACCGTATTCAAATGCAGCAGAAATGCGGCTTGCAAGTCCGTATCCAGTTGAACAACCGAGTACAAGTACATTTTTTGGAGCGTAACCGCCTTCTTTTGCAGACTTTACTGCGCGTTTTGCTTTCTGAGAAGCAACATAAGCAATCTGATTTCTTGTATCCTGAGCGCATCCAAGCGGATGTGAATTGATACAGATATTAGAACGAATCATTGGTTTAATAACTGCCATTTTTTTCTCCCATATTTTCAACAAAATTACAGCTGCAAAAAAAATCACAGCCAAAATAAACACGTATTTTATTATTATGACAAATTTTGTATTTTTGTCAATTTAATTAGTCTGGATTATCGCCCCC
>CAVJSA010000013.1:14250-46173 GCA_963651875.1 Lachnospiraceae bacterium
CGCTCTTCTTTTATCAAGTTTTTTTCTATGCTATACTCTTTTTTATGAAAATTACTCCAAACTACACTGTCATTTATAACGACGACGATATTGTTGTTTTAAACAAACGTTCCGGACTTTTAGTTGCACAGGACCGCTACGATCCGGACGCTCCACGCCTCGACACCCAGGCAGAAAAAGAATTCGGTAAATTATACGCCGTTCACAGAATAGACAAAGACACTTCCGGCTGTGTAATTTACGCAAAAACCGCAGAAGCACACCGTTCACTTTCCATGCAGTTCGAAAACCGCACCGTAGAAAAAACATATCACTGTCTTGTAAACGGTCGCCCGCTCTGGCAGACAAAAACTGTTGACTCAAAACTTTTGCCAGATGGAGACGCACGCCACAGAACAACCGTAAATTCAAAATTCGGCAAACCAAGCGTTACAGATTTTACTTTAATCGGAGTCTGCGGCCCTTACAGCTGGATAAAAGCCTGCCCAAAAACCGGACGCACACACCAGATCCGCGTACACCTGCAGTCAATCGGACTTTCTATTGTCTGCGATCCTCTTTATTCGGGCAATCAAAAACCAGTTCGCCTTTCTGACATAAAAAAACGCTGGAACGGAGACACTTTTGAAGAACGTCCGCTTTTAAGCCGTCTTGCCCTGCACGCTTACAGTCTTTCGATTGACCATCCTGCAACAGGCGAACGCATAACTTTTACAGCCCCTTACCAAAAAGACATGGAAGCAACAAGAAAACAACTTGCAAATATTTTTGGAGTAGATCCTCTTTTGCAAGAATAATCGGGCGTTCCCTGCCTTGCGGCAGGTCGGGTCTTTCGTGGCTACGCTTTCGCTCCGACCGTCAGATTGCATCTGCCGGTTGCCTGTGGCACCACTACAGCCCCTAACGCTTTCCTTAAAAAGGATTTTTTTATGAAAAAATTACCCTTAATTTTAACACTTCTTTTTCTTAGTTTTTTAGCCACTGCACAGGTTAAAAAAACGGACTTTTCTTTTTCTGTAGAACCGTTGTTTGGACTAAAAAACGGCATTGTTGATGAATATGTTTTCTACAAAAATTCTTCATACTCAGACGACAAACTAAGTGAATTAAACTGGGACATAAAAAACGAAGTTTACGGTGGCATAAAACTAAACGGAAGCTTTAAAAATATTTTTTTAGAAACGTCGTTTACAGCAGCAGTTCCAAAAAGCTCTGGCATTACAAAAGATTCAGACTGGCAGAATGTAACGCATGCAAATTGTGAAGATTATCAATATAAGACAAATTATTCTGAAAGCGATAACTATATTGACTATGACATTGGCGCAAAAGTAAAAGCCGGATACGAGTTTAAGGTTTTGCAGGACAAAAAAGTAAAACTTTCGCTAAAACCATTTGCAGAATTCCAGTACGAAAATTTTCAATTTACCAGCAAAGACGGAACTAAATGGTATGGCATAGAGACCACCGATTACTGGTACAGCTATAAAGATACCAGTAATCGAATTGTAGCTAAATTCTCAGATGACGCAAGCTACAACGGAAAAAGCCTTTCTTACCAGAGGCAAAACTTAATTATCTGGCTTGGCAGCGATTTTAAAATAGAACTCCCTAAAAACTTTGCACTTCTTACAGGATTTAAAGTTTCGCCGTATATGTATTCAGAATCAATCGATTCACATTATCTTAGAGATAAGTACTTTTTAGACGTTACCCCTGGATTTTTCAGCATTTTTGATGCAAACCTTGCAGTCGAATACGCTCTTACAAAAAAACAGTCAATTATACTTGGTGCCGAAGGCTTTTATATGAAAACCGTTCGTGGCGACGATTATGTAAATTCTAAAAAAAAGTGGTCAAAAGACAGCAAAGAGAAAACAGTTGACGGTGGCGCAGCTCAAAAATACATAAACATTACATTTGCATATAAATACAAATTTTTATAAAAACAATAGAAAGACATTTTTTATTTTGTGCTATAATAGCGCAACCCTTGGAGGCTTATAAATGAAAAAAATTATTACAATTAGTCGTGAATATGGTTCTGGCGGACGCGTTATCGGAAAACTCGTTGCAGAAGCTTTAGGCTACAAATTTTATGACAAAGAAATAATCGATATGTCTGCTCAGGAAAGCGGACTTTCTCCAGATTTTATTAAAAAGACAGAACAGAATCTTTCTTCTGGATTTTTGTATCATCTGTTACTTGGAACAAGCTATTCTGGCTCAGCTGGAAACATTGCTTCTACAGTAGCAGGCGGACAGGTTCTGCCACTTGCAGACCAGGTTTTTAATGCAGAACGCAAAGTAGTCATTGACCTTGCAAAACAGGGCAACTGCGTAATCGTAGGTCGCTGTGCAGACTACATTATTAAAACAAGCGACGAAATTGATTCAAAAGAACTGTTGAATGTTTTTATTTACGGTGAACTTGAAGAAAAATTAAAGAGAATCGAAGAATTGTACAAAGAACCAGAACAGGCTGCTAAAAAGACAATTCAGACAATCGACAAGCATCGTGCAAACCATTACAACACTTTTACGGAAGCAACATGGGGCGACCGCAAGAATTACGATCTTATGCTTAATAGTTCAACAATTGGTATCGAACAGACAGCAAAAATGATTACAGAAATCGTAAAACATTCATAATCTTGACGCCCCATTCGATGCTGGAATCTTTTTTTATACTAGATTGTCGGGTCAAGCCCAACAATGACATTCCTTGTCATTCCACACTTAACAGACCTGTCATTCCCGCACTTGATGCGGGAATCTCTTCTGACAATTGATTGCCGTGTCCTTGCACGACAATGACCGAGAATATTAGATTGTCGGGTCAAGCCCGACAATGACATTCCTTGTCATCCCCGCACTTGGTTTCTATGTCATTCCACACTTAACAGCCTTGTCATTCCCGCGCTTGACGCGGGAATCTCTTCTGGCAATTGATTGCCGTGTCCCTGCACGGCAATGACCGAGTACACTAGATTGTCGGGTCAAGGTGAGACAATGACATTCCTTGGCATCCTGCACTTAACAGCCTTGTCATTCCCTTGCTTGACAAGGGAATCTCTTTCTTATACTAGATTGTCGGGTCAAGCCCGACAATGACATTCTTTGTCATTCCGCACTTAACAGACCTGTCATTTCCGCGCTTGACGCGGGAATCTCTTCTGACAATTGATTGCCGTGTCCTTGCACGACAATGACCGAGTACACTAGATTGTCGGGTCAAGCCCGACAATGACACAATTGCACACTAGCCCGGACATTAGGGGCGCAGTTGGGGCTTGCCCCAATGAGCGTTAGCGAACCCCGTTTGGCCGGACGAGACTGTAATTGTGCTCCAAAATATAAAAAACTTACGGTAGTGTAATTCTTACACTTTGAATGCGGTGTCTTGTCTGATCTTCTATCTTAAAAAGAACACCATCGCGGCGGAGAGCTTCGCCTGCTTCTGGAATTGCGTCAAACTGCTCCAAAAGCCAGCCTGCAAGAGTATCGTAGTCGTCGCTTACAAGTTCAAGCTTTAAAAGCTCATTTACATCGTCAATTTTCATATCGCCCGGAACCAGAAACTCTTTTGACGTAACCGGCACAATCAGACTTTCCGGAGGAATATCCGACTGTTCTCCATGAACACTGTGGCCAAAAACTGCGCGCATAATGTCGTCCATGGTAACGATTCCAATATTTGAACCGTTTTCGTCAACTGCAACTGCAAAATTAACATTTTCTTTGCGGAATTTCTGCAAAAGTTCTGTCGCCGTAATTGTTTCCGGAATAAAAAGCGCCGGTCGCATACAACGCACTGCAAGATTTTCGGATTCCTTTATTACACGTCCCTCAAGGAGCACATTTTTGTAATACAAAACTCCGAGAACTTCTTCAAAACTGTTACGGCAAACCGGGAGGCGGCTGTATCCGGTTTGGGCAAAAATGTCGGCAATCTGGTCGTAGGTTGCATTTTCTGGCACAAACTGCACATGGCTTTTGTGGCGCATAATGTCGTGAACCTTAAGGTCGGTAAACTCAAAAATCTTGTAAAGCATGCGCTTTTCGCTGGTTTCGAGAGTTCCCTCGTTTTCGCCAACTGCAATGAGCGACTTTAATTCTTCTTCCGTAATAAGATCACGGTTTTCTGTTACAAAATGAGTAAGAACCTTTGTAATTCCGTTTGTAATCGTAGAAAAAATCCAGACAACCGGGAATAAGACTTTTTCGAGAATCAAAAGCGGTGTCGCAAAAATGCTTGCCGTCTGAACCGAATAAACACTTGCAACTGTCTTTGGCATAATTTCGCCAAAAACGATAAGGACAAAAGAAATAATTGCCGTTGCGTATGCTGAACCTGAGTTGCCGGCAAGTTTAATTGCAATTGTTGCGGCAAGGCCGGAAGTTAAGGACGTAATAAAGTTGATTCCAATCAAAATTAAGGAAAGAAGTTTGTTTGTGTCTTTCTTTAAATGCTGAATTTTCTTTGCCGGAGAATTTTTCTTTCCACCGTCTTTTTTTAGCATTTGATGCAGGGTTACGCGGGTAATAGACAAAAAGGCGGTTTCGCTCGCTGCAAAAAAGGCAACCACGCCGACAAGCATTATATCTGCAAGAATCGGCACGATAATTTCTGTAAAAACATTCATTATTCTTCGCCTCCTGCAATTTTTGTACAGTGAACGCTTTCGATTCGCCGTCTGTCCATTGAATTAACTTCAAAACGATATTCGCCGACTTCGATATATTCACCGCAAAGCGGAATGTGTCCGAGCTTTTCGCAAATGTAACCGCCGATTGTTTCGTTGTCGCGGCTCGGCATTTTTATGTGCAGTTCGTCTTCGAGGTCAGAAAGGCGCGCACTGCCGTCGAGTAAATTGTCGTCTGGGTCTTTTATGTGAACAGTTGTCGATTCGCCTGCTTTCTGGAAATCGTCCGCAATTGCGCCAAAAATTTCGCGTTCAATGTCTTCGGTTGTAAGGATTCCGTCTGTGCCGGAATATTCATCAATTACAATCGCAAAACTCTCTTTATTTTTGCGCATCATTTCCTGGATAGAAGACATTTTTGTTGTTCCAGGAATAAACAGCGGAGGATGCATCATTTTTTCGACGGAGAATTCTTCGCGCGAACCACGAAAGAACAAAAGGTCTTTTACATACAAAACGCCAAGAATGTTATCAATGTCGTCATCTTCAAAAACCGGAAAACGGCTTATTCTTGTGCGTTCAGAAAGTTGAATTATGTCGCGATAAGTTGATTTTATTTCGATTCCGACAACGTCGCGGCGCGGAACCATAATGTCGGTTGCGTTCAAATCCGTAAATTTAAAAACGCGGTTCATCATGTTTTTTTCGCCTTTTTCGAGAACGCCTTCTTCACCGCCAACATCGATAAATGTTTTTATTTCTTCTTCGGTAAAGGTTGCTTCTTTCTTTTTTGTGTCAATTCCAAAAATTTTAAGGAACAGACGCGAAATCGACGTAAAAATTATTACGAGTGGCTTTAATAAATGAAAGAAAAACCACACATAACCGCTCAAAGCAAATGATGATTTTTCTGGATAGCGGGTCGTAAGACTTTTTGGAGTAATTTCGCCAAAAATCAGGAGCGCAACTGTAGAAATAAAAGTTGCAACTCCCAAACCGGCAGGACCAAAAAGTTTTAGGAAAATCGATGTTAAGACAACGGAAAGTGTAACGTTTACAATTTCGTTTCCAACGAGCAGCATGTTAAGCAGTTCTTCTTTGCGTTCAAGAAGTTTACCAGCACGGATTGCTTTTTTGTCGCCCTTTTCGCGCAAAAAGTGAACTCTAAGTTTGTTCAAACCCAAAAATGCACTTTCCGAAGCAGAAAAAAGCGACGAAAGAACAACGCAGGTAACTGCGATTAACAATAAAATGAATAAATTATCCGAGGGGTAGTCGTCCATATAATTCCTTTTTGTGTTTATTTTATTCAGCTTTTGGGGCTGTTGTGTTTTCGGTTGTTTCTGTGCCTTCTGTATTTTCAGTAGAAGCGGCTTCCTGTGCATCTGCGCCAGAAGCTGCACTTTCGCCGTAATTTTCTTCCATCATGCGGATCATGCTCAAAATTGATTCTGCATCTTTAGAATCCGGAGCTGCGTCGTAAGCTTTCTGGAAATAATCTTTTACTCTTTTGTGGTCAGATTCTCCGCTGACAGCGTACAGATAACCGGCAGTGTAATAAGCCTGCTGTTTCTGCTCTGGAACCAGATATTTGTTTTCTGCAACCTTTGCAAATTCTTCACTGGCTGCAAGAGGGTCCTGATCCAGATAATGCTGAATTGCCTTTGCATTTGCGATTGCAATTACATGCAGACCAACCATCTTTGTTGTATCTTTTTTATCAAGTTTTATGTATTCTTCGCTAAAAGGTGTAAGCAAATGACGAACCTGAGGATCTGTAAGTTCAAAAAGTTTGTTGATTGCAGCAAGTCTGTCTTCTGTTTTGCCGTGGCGGGCACTTTCGAGAGTATTTTCAAAAACTGCAATATCTTCGTCGAGTTTGTTGAATTCTTCAAAAAACTCAGCCGTAGTTTTTGGTTCATTTTCAAAAATAATCTGCCATATTACGTAGCCTTCTTTAGAAAGCAGATAAAACGAAGGAGTTGCCTGAACGTTGTAAAGTGTTGCGTCGCGCATATTTTCTTCGAGTTTCTGCCAGATTGCAGCGGCAACAGCTTTTTCTTCTTCCGACGCTGTTGGTTCAGCTACAGCCTGCTGCTGGAGGGCTAGCGAAAAATCAAGGTTTACAAGAACGTAATTTTTTGTCATTTCGTCCTTAAAATCACTCGTATTAAAAATATTCTGCTTAACTCTTGCACTTGCACTGTCCTGGTCATCGCCAGAAAAAAGCAAAAAGATTTTTTTATTTTCTTTTTGTGCAGCCGCTTTTGCGTCAATCATATTGTCAATCCAGTCAGAAGAATCAATATTTTCCGACGGTTTACGAGTCTGAGCCGTCTGATCTTTTTTTGAACATCCTGCAAAAATTACACAGGCCGTCAAAACAGCACAAAAAAGTTTTACAAATTTTTTCATTTTCAGTTCCTAAAATTTTTTATCTGGGGCTTCCCGCTTGCGCGGTCGGGCTGTCCAGGGTTCCGCGCAAAAGCGCTTCATTCTGCTGACATCCTGTCAGGCAACAAATGCTACGCATTTCTTGCGGTCTTTAGTCTTTGCGTGCCCTCCATGGCACAGCTGACAGACAAACCAACATTTTTTTTACTAATAAAAAAGTCAGCAGAACGCCTTTCGGCGCCCTTCCCATCCCTAATCCACGTGCGCTTTTAGCGCACACGTAAATAACAAGTTTGCGCAAGTAAACTTGCAGCGTGCCTTGCACGCAATCCCTAATCCACGTGCGCTTTAGCGCACACGTAAATAACAAGTTTGCGCAAGTAAACTTGCAGCGTGCCTTGCACGCAATCCCTAATCCACGTGCGCTTTAGCGCACACATAAATAACAGGTTTGCGCAAGTAAACTTGCAGCGTGCTTGCACGGTAGATTCCCGCATCAAGTGCGGGAATGACATTGGGTTCAAACCGGGAATGTCATTAAACTCAAACCGGGAATGTCATTTGGGTCAATCAAATAATGTCATTATTTTCAAACCTAGAATGACATTGGGTCAAGCCAATAATGACATTTGGTTCAAACCGGAATGACATTGAGTTCAAGCCGATAAGGACAACATATTGTGTCATTACCGGGCAAAACCCGATAATCTGGCAGATAACTGCTAAAATAAATTCAGCCTGCCTTTACTTTCTAATTAAAGAATCTTACTCCGGCTGCAAAAATGTTCTGGCAGCTGTTTGCATCTTTGTTTTCGGCAATGTTTTTAATCAAATCACTGCTGTAACCACCGATTCCCACAGTGCGTTCAGAATGTCCCATTTTTCCGAGAACGTGTCCGTCTGGGCTTGTAAGACCTTCAATTGCGTATGCTGAACCATTTGGATTGTCTGGTTCTGCAGTTGCAGGTTTGCCGTTTTCGTCACAATACTGACTGAATACCTGACCATTCTTAAACAACTTCTGAGCAAGTTCTTCCGACATAATAATTCTACCTTCGCCATGGCTGACAGGCACATAATGTGGACGAGAGTCGAGCACAGAAGCGTCCAAAGCCCACGGAGAAGCAGCACTAACCATTGTTGTGCGTACAACACGGCTTATATGGCGGTGAATATTATTGTAAGTAAGTGTCGGGTTTTCGGCTGTTGGTTCAACGATTTTTCCAAACGGAACAAGTCCTGTTTTTATCAATGCCTGGAAACCGTTACAAATACCAAGGATCAGACCGTTTTTCTGTTCAAGGTGATTTGTAATTGCCTGGGCAATGTTTGCTTCGCGGATAACGTTTGCAATAAATTTTCCAGAACCGTCTGGTTCATCACCGGCAGAAAATCCTCCGGCAAATGCAACAATCTGGGAAAGTTCAATTTCTTTCTGCAAGCCTTTTAAAGATTCTTCCAGGTCTTTTGGAGTCCTGTTACGGAAAACAAAGATTTTAGAATCTGCGCCTGCCAGGTTAAATGCACGCGCCATGTCGTATTCACAGTTTGTTCCCGGGAACACTGGAATAATTACGCGCGGTTTAGCCTTGCTTTTGTCGAGAACTGTAAATGTTTCTGTCTTTGCACGAACTTCTTCCAATGAAGCATGCTTTTGAACAGCCCAATCCGGCAGGCTTTCTACAGTTTTTACAGAAGAAACCTGTGGGAACACTTTTGCAAGTGGCTTTTCCCAGGCATTATAAAGTTCTTCGAGTGGAATTTCTGTCAAAGGAAGAGCATTCAAACCTTCCATCAGGAGAGAAACTTTCTGCTCTTTTTGTGTATTACCAATTCTAAATACAGTCGAATTTACAAAACCATTGTTTTCAAACTTTTCGTCTGTTGTTTCTACAATGATTGAACCGTAAAGAGGCGTAAAAAGGTCTGCAATCGTATTATTTACATTTCTGTGGAATCCAAGGGCAGTTGCGCTCGAAGGAATCTGAGTAAGCTGAACGCCGACTTTGTTTCCAAAAGACATTTTTACAACTGCTTCTGCAATTCCGCCGGCACCAACCGGGTACATTGCCTTGATTTTTCCGGCTTTGTTTGCTTCGTAGAGGGCGTCAGAATTCTTTTTGAATGTGTTCCAGTCAGGAGCAAGTTCTGCAGAATAAGGAACCTGAACAAGGTAAACAAAGTTTCCGCCTTCCTTAAATGAGCCCGACTGAACATTTTTTGCTTCGTCGTGTGCAACAGCAAAAGAAACGAGTGTGTGCGGAACGTTCATGTTTTCAAAAGTTCCAGACATAGAGTCTTTTCCACCGATAGAAGCGCAACCCATTTCTCTCTGGGCGTCAACCGACCCCAAGAGAGCTGCTGTCGGATAGCCCCAGGTCTTTTCGTCAACAGTGCGACCAAAGAATTCCTGGTAAGACATGCGGCTTGTTGTTGCCTTTCCGCCAATGCAGGTGATTTTTGCAAGAGAAGAAAGAATTGCAGTCTGTGCGCCGTGCCAAGGAGACCATTCAGCAACACGAGGATCGTAGCCGTAAGACATAAGGCTTACAGTAGAAGTTTCGCGAGGAGAAATTACAGGAATTTTTGCAGACATTGCGCATTCCGGAGTTCCCTGATATTTTCCACCGAACGGGAACAATACAGTAGAAGAACCGATTGAACCGTCAAAGCGTTCCTGCAAACCACGCTGAGAACAGCATGCAAGGTCAGAAATATCTGCAATAAAAGCGTCTTTAATCTGCTGACTAGTTGGAGAATATTCTCCGCTTTCGCCAGTTGCAGAAGCGCAGTTTCCAAGCGCCTTTTTTACGCTTTCGAGCGGCTGAACAAGTGGAGACTTTCGGTTTTCGGCAGGGCTTTCAATGTCTGCCTTTGCATAGTGCGGAGCTCCCGCAGAGTCCAGGAATGAGCGGTCAATATCAACAATAGTTTTACCGCGCCATTTCATTGTAAGCTTGTTTTTATCTGTTACAGTTGCAACAACAACTGCATTCAGATTTTCTTCATTACAGAATTTAATGAACTTTTCAACATCGCCAGCGCGAACAACGACAGCCATTCTTTCCTGACTTTCAGAAATTGCAAGTTCAGTTCCGTTCAAGCCTTCGTATTTTTTTGGAACAGCGTCAAGATTAATGTCGAGGCCTGGAGCAAGTTCACCTACAGCAACAGAAACACCGCCTGCGCCAAAATCGTTTGAGCGGCGGATCATGTGGCTTACTTCCGGATTTCTAAAAAGACGCTGGATTTTTCTTTCTTCAACAGCGTTACCTTTCTGAACTTCTGCAGCGGCAGTTGTTACAGATTTTTCTGTGTGAACTTTAGAAGAGCCTGTTGCTCCACCGATTCCGTCGCGTCCAGTTCCGCCACCAAGGAGAATAATAATGTCTCCGGCTTCAGGAGTTTCGCGCATTACAGTCGAATAAGGACTTGCGGCAATTACAGCGCCAAGTTCCATTCTCTTTGCAACAAATCCCGGATGATAAACTTCTGTAACCTGGCCTGTTGTAAGACCAATCTGGTTTCCGTAAGAAGAAAATCCCTGGGCAGCTTCGCGACAAAGTTTAAGCTGAGGAAGTTTTCCGTGCAGAGTTTCGCTCATTGGAACAGTCGGGTCGCCAGCGCCAGTTACGCGCATTGACTGATAAACCCAGCTGCGTCCAGAAAGAGGATCGCGGATTGCGCCACCGATACAGGTTGCAGCACCACCAAAAGGTTCGATTTCTGTCGGATGGTTGTGAGTTTCGTTCTTAAACTGCAAAAGCCACTGTTCAACTTCGTCTTTTCCGTCAGGATAAGGATTTCCGTCTTTGTCCGTTGTGTAATGAACGTCGATAAAAATTGAACATGCGTTGTTTTCTTCAGAAACTTCCATATCGTCGAGCATTCCGTGCTTACGAAGATATTTTCCGCCGATTGTTGCCATGTCCATTAAAGTTACAGGCTTGTCCCTGCGTTTTGCATAAAGGTCAGTGTGCAGAGCCTTGTAATTTTCGAGCGACTGCTTAAAAAGTTTTGCGTAAGGACCTTTTTCGATCTTAATGTCTTTAAGGACAGTGTTAAATGTTGTGTGGCGGCAGTGGTCAGACCAGTAAGTGTCAAGAACGCGGATTTCTGTTTCTGTAGGATCGCGGTCAATCGACTTAAAATATTTCTGCAAAAATTCAATGTCAGCCAGATCCATTGCAAGACCCATTTTTGCACGGTATTCGTCGAGTTGTTTTTTATTGAATTTATTGAATCCTTCAACAACAGGAACATCGCCCGGTTCGTCTGCCTTAATTTCCAGAGTCTCAGGAATTTTTGAATCCGTAAGGCGGCTGTCTACAGGGTTTACAAGATAATGCTGAATTTTAGCAACATCGTCTGCACTTACGTTTCCTTCAAGAATAACCATTTTTGCGCAGCGCACGCGCGGAGGAAGAGTTCCAACTTTTGCAGAATTCTTCATAGATTCGCGCAAAAGCGAAAGACACTGCTCGGCAGAATCAGCGCGCTGATCGTACTGTCCAGGCAGATATTCCCAGACAATTACAGTGTCATTTTCATTAATTTTTACTTCTTCGTAGGCTACACTGTCGCTTTGCGGTTCAGAAAAAACCTTAATGGCAGCCATCTTAGACACATCGTCAGAAGTGTTTTCAATGTCGTAGCGGTTAAAATAACGCACTCCCTTAACAGAGGAAATGCCCAAAAATCCATTGATTTCCGATAAAATGCTCTGAGCTTCACTTTCAAAGCCAGGCTTGCGTTCAACATAAATACGAAACATTCCACTATTTTAGTGAATTAAATATCTCAATTCAACAATCAAAAATAAGTAAAAAGGCTCACACGGCGTTTGTTTTTCCCTCATTCAAAATTCTCCCAAAGTAAAATTCACCTTACCTAAAACCTATGTTTTCATTAAAATGCTTTTTATGTTGAATATTCAGGAAGCGCTAAAAAAATCGCGCAAAATTGTTATTAAAATTGGTTCTAACACACTTGCAAAAACAGACGGCACGCAAAATACAGAATTTATGGCAAACTTTGCGCGACAATGCAAAAACCTTATCGACCAGGGCAAGCAGCTTGTTGTAGTTTCTTCGGGAGCTCAGGTTTCTGGAGTTTCTACATTAAAAGAATGGGCACGCAAAAAAGACCTGCATTTTAGACAGGCTTTGTGCGCAATCGGTCAGGTTGAACTTATGGCTCAGTGGCGCAAGGCTTTTAACGATTATGGGATCCACATTGGCCAGATTCTTTTAACAAAAGAAGATTTTGAAGACAACAACCGCTCCTTAAATATCCGCAATACACTTTTTACACTTGCAGACGAAGGCGTTGTTCCAATCATCAACGAAAACGATTCCGTTTCTACACTCGAATTTTCAATCGGCGACAACGACAACCTTTCTGCCCTTACTGCAATTTTGTGGAGCGCAGATCTTTTAGTTTTATTCAGCGACATCGACGGAATTTTTACAGACAATCCAAAAGTAAACAAAGACGCAAAGCTGGTTGAAGTAATTGATTCAATTCCAAAATTAAGGGAAACAATCCACATTGGAGAAGCAAACAGTTTTGGCACCGGCGGAATCGAAACAAAAATCCAAGCAGCCGAAAAAACGACAGTTTACGGAATTCCAATGCTTTTAGCAAACGGCGGAAAAGAAAATATTCTCGACAATCTTTGCAACGGAACAGCAAAAGGAAGCCTGTTCTTAGCAGAATAAAAAAGCGCAGGCAACAAGCCCCGTAAAATAAAAAAAAAGGAAAACTTTTATGGAAAAAATTGCTTTTATTGGAATGGGCAACATGGCCCAGGCCTTGGTTAGCGGATTTGTAAAAACAGGCAAAGTTAAAGCAGAAAATATTTTTGCTTTTGCTCCTCACCAGGAAAAATTAAAGGCAAATGCCAGTAAATTTGGTTTTTGTCCCTGCAAAACACTTTTACAGGCAATAGATTCTGCACAGACAATTTTTATAGCGTGCAAACCATACCAGATAGAAAGCGTTATCGAACAGGCAGGCAAAGCACTAGAAGGCAAAACAATTATTTCGATTGCACTCGGCTGGAATTTCCACACTTACGAAAAATATTTTGCCGCATACACAAATAAGCCACGCGTTCAATTTGTAATGCCAAATACGCCGGCAATGGTCGGCGAAGGAGTTTTTCTTTTCGAAAAATCAAATTCATTAGAAAATCAGGAACGCACAGAACTTTTTGAACTTTTTGCACAATTAGGCGTTGTAGAAGAATTGCCAGACAACTTAATGGGCATTGGCGGAGCCATAAGCGGCTGTGGACCAGCATTTGTAGACTTGTTTTTAGAAAGCTACGCAGATGCAGCGGTCAAATACGGAATTCCACGCGCAACAGCTTACAAATTAGTAAGCCAGACAGTTTTAGGCTCAGCAAAACTCCAGCTTGCAACCGGCGAACACCCTGCCGTGTTAAAAGACAATGTCTGCAGCCCAGGCGGAAGCACAATCCGGGGCGTTACAGCCTTAGAAGAAAACGGTCTAAGAAATGCCTGCATAAAATCAATTGATTCGATTATGTCAAAATAAAAAATTCTATATTTAAAAAAACAAACCCGGCTTAAAAATTTCCAAAAAAAGAATTTAATAAAGTCGGGTTCTTTTTTTTATAAGGGCAGTCCGGCAGCAAAGCTGCCGTCGGGCGTGCCGCAGTTCGCTAACCGCTCTAAATCCTCGCCGCTAAAATAGCGCGGCTGCGGTTTTCGGCTTCGGCAGGTTCCACCTCGCCTTCGCCGCTGCTCTATGCCCTACTGCAAATCAGAAGCAGAAAGTTTACCAACACCAACAGAGTCTGGCAGATTTTTCTTTGAATCTGCAGCAGATGTTGCAGACCACTCATATGGTGGTTTGTAACTTGTACTTGAAGATTCAACAGAGTTTGTACAACTATCAAATGTATTGCTTTTATTTACCCAATAACCTGTTTTAGAAGCACTTTCATCATTGTAATAACCAATCGGAGTTTTTATGTTTTCAAAATAGTTATTGTCTATATAAACACTGCTTCCGGCACGGCAGTTAATGCCAGTCGCAGAACCGCTTGTCTCTGAAGAACTTTCATAAAAATAACTTGAGAATACATGGGCTTTTCCATAACGGAACAACGGCTGACGAGCATTAATGTTTTCCCAGTAGTTATTATAGAAAGTAAGACGCATTTTTGAGTCTCCATTTTCTGTAACATCGCTTGACCCACAAAGACAAGCCTTCCAGTGGTCATGGAAATAACAGTTAGAAATAGAAACAAATGCAGAACCATTTTTAATGTCTAATAATCCGTCGTAAAAGTCTTTTTTAAACGCTGTTTCATCCTTTGCATCAGTTTTTCCTGAACTATAGCTCAATGTAGTACCGTCATTATTCTGCGGACTAAGATGCGACTGGAATTCACAGTGGTCAATCCAAACATGAGTTGCACTATTCAAACTTAAGGCATCGTCTGCAGTACCTTTCCAGTAATTATCAGAAATTACTTCTCCAAACATCATGTTGCGGATAATTACGTTATTTCCACTTACTACAAATTCAAGATTCTTAAGGCGTCCCTGAGTTTCTGTATCACCATAAATAGTTTTATTTGAACCAATGTCATATTTAACACTTACGTTGTCTTCCGTAGTTAATGTTCCGCTGATTTTTACGATATATGGATCATCGCTAGAAAGTTTTTTTGCAGCATCATCAAGATCTGCTTTTGAAGATAATGTAATTTCTTCTCCACCAAGTCCACCTGTAATTATGTAAGTTGTGCCATTATCATCAGTTATTGCACCATAACCAACAAGTCCTTCAAGAGCAGTTGCTCCCTCAGGAATAAAATGAGCTTTAAGGCTTGTGTCATCGCTGATTACAAATGTATATTCTGCAGTATTTGAACCAATCCAGTTAGAACCAGAAAGTCCGTACCAGGCATCAAATTTGTAGCCAGTTGCAGGAGTTGCTTTTACTGTTATAGAAGAACCTGTTTTTAAATCTGTATATTCAGAGCTGACAGTTCCATAAGATTCATTTTCTGAAGCCACAGAAAATGTATTAAATGCGTCATCAGATTTTCCTGCAGCCAAAGTTACACCAGTTACAGTAGAAGTAACAGAAGTATAGTCGATATTTGCAAGAGAAACTGTAACACCGCGGATTTCTCCATCATCTGGCACGGATTCAAGTTTGTCCCAGTTAGCCCAACTGCTGTTATAGGTAACATAACGTTCTGTTCCAAGAGCGGCTTCAATTAAAATTGTATTTGAACCAGCATCAAGAGGGATCGTCATTGTAGCGTCTTTATAAGTTGTCCAGTTTTTTATGGTGTAATCAAACTGCAGAATCTGTGCGTCTCCGCTTTCGTCAGTCAGTTTTTCACCGTTAACATAAACATAGGCATCGCGTAAATAATCGCAGTTTCCACCAAACGCATAACGAACCTTTAATGTATAATCCCCAGCAGTATCTGTTGTAAGAATATATTTAATGTAAGCAGTTTCAGAGTCATTATTAGCCGAAGAAGGAAAATTCTGATAGTAATAACCATTAGAAGCAGCCAAACCAGCAGCATTAGTAGTATCCGTGCTTATTTTTCCATTTGTTCCTAAAAATCCATCACCACTTTCCTGAAATTTTATTGTAACAGTTCCGTCTGTGTTTTTAGTAATTGTAGTCTGTTCAGTTGTTTCGCCACTACTTCCACCATCCGACGAACACCCAGACATGCCACAAATAACTGCCAGTGCACCAATCACACAGGCAACTCTGCTTATTTTTTTCATTTTTTCCTCCACCATGTGCTTTTTTCCAGGCACTACGTTTTTTTTGCAGATTCTCGAGATTTTTTGAGATTCTTTTTATTCTATGTGAGGAATTTGTAATTAGATATATAAAAAATCGCAGGAATTTATAAATTACACGACATTAAGATAATTTATCGTCCACAGTCGATAAATTTTAATTTTCCGTATTTTTATCGTCTATAGACGATAAAAATATTGTTTTTTAAATTTTTATCGTCTACAATCGATAATATGGAAAGTTTAGTTGTACGAAAACGTTTAATGAACGACATAAAACCATTTATAAATAATTCTCTCGTAAAAGTGATTACAGGAATCCGCCGTGCAGGAAAAAGCGAGCTTTTAACTCAAGTTCACGATTTTATAAAACAAAGCGGAGTTCCAGACCAGAACATAATCACAATAAATTTTGAATCAATGAAATTCTGCGCTCTCGATACCGCCGAGAGTCTTTATAACTACGTTGCACAAAAGGTCGAAGGACAAAATAAAGTAAAAGGCAAAATCTATCTTTTTTTAGACGAAATTCAAAATGTTTTTGAATGGGAAAAAGCAGTTAATTCGTTTAGGGTAGATTTTGACAGCGACATTTACATTACAGGCAGTAATTCAAATCTGCTTTCGGGCGAACTTGCAACTCTGCTTGCAGGCCGTTATGTTTCTTTTGAAGTTTATCCTTTTACTTTGGCAGAAGCAAAAGAGTATACAATTCAAAACGGAACATTTACGAATAACCAGAAACTTTTTGAAGATTATTTAAAATATGGTGGATTTCCGCAGAGATTTCAGCTTTCGGACGAAAATGCGATTTTTTCGTACCTGAGCGACATTTACAGTTCCGTTGTTTTAAAAGATGTAATTATCCGGAATAAAATCAACAATCCGCAGTTTTTACAGATTTTGTGTAATTTTATGCTCGACAACGTTGCCCTTCAGTTTTCGGCAAATTCAATCTGTAAAAAATTAAAATCAGAAAATATAAATGTTTCGACCGACACAGTTTTAAATTATTTAAACTATATTCAAAATGCGTTTATTATCCGCGGAGTAAAACGTTACGACATAACAGGCAAAAAACTTTTAGAAAGCAACGAAAAATATTATTCGTCAGATTTAGGACTGTGCACGCTTTCGCGAACAAGAGAAAACGTCGATTTTTCAAAAGTTTACGAAAATGTTGTTTATATTGAATTAAAATCCCGCGGCTACTCGGTTAACATTGGCCGCCTCAAAAATAAAGAAATTGATTTTATTGCTTACCGCGGAACAGAAAAACTTTATATTCAGGTTGCCTATCTTATAACAGAAAGCGACAAAGAAAGAGAATTTGGCAATCTTCTAAAAATTAACGACAACTTTCCAAAACTCGTAATAAGCTCAGATCCGGTAGATCTAAGCCAGAACGGAATTCAACACAAAAATATTATCGACTGGCTTTTGGAAGATTAAAAAAAACGGGGCGTTGCGGGGTGTCCCCGCAGAGTGGGGAGCGCGCAACGACAGTGCGCGCGAGGGGAGAGACTTCTCCCCTCCAACTTTTAAAATTTATGCTTTTTTGTATTCTTCAAACTTTGCAAGGACTGTTTCGTCTTTTTTTGTTAAAAGGGAAACTACAACAGCAAGAACAAGGCAGGTTACAAAACCTGGCACAATTTCGTACAGATTAAAGATTCCGCCGGAAAGCTGGTGCCACAATACAACAACAATGCCACCGCCAATCAAACCCGCAATTGCTCCCTTTGCTGTAAGTCCGCGCCAGTAAAGTGCCAAAAGAACGAGCGGTCCAAATGTTGAACCAAATCCAGCCCAGGCATAAGAAACAAGGCCAAAAATTGAAGAATTTGGATTAAGCGACAAAAGCAGGGCAACGAGAGAAATTAAGAAAACCGTAAGACGGCTGACTGTAAGGATTTCTTTTTCGCTTGCATTCTTTTTAATAATTCCCTTAAAAATGTCCTGACCAACTGCAGAAGAAGCCGCCAACAGCTGAGAATCCGCCGTAGACATAGAAGCCGCCAAAATTGCACAAAGGAAAATACCGCCAAAAAAGGCTGGATAAATATTCTGGATTGTTGCAGAAAAAATAGTTTCCGCGTCGCCGGTTTTTGTTACGCCGTCTACAATTGTATTTGCGTCGAGACCGAGAATGATTCCATGGTTAAGAAGGAATGCTGTTCCGACAGTTCCAAGAACAAAAGTTCCAATGTAAGAAATTACCATCCACGAAATACCGATTCTGCGTGCTTTTTTAATTGATTCCGGAGAGTCGATTCCCATAAAGCGAACAATAATATGTGGCATTCCAAGATAGCCCAAGCCCCAGGCAAGGGCAGAAATAATGTTCATTACGCTGTAACTTTTGTTTGCAGTAAAGGCATTTTTGATTGTTTCGCCAAAATTACCAGCAAGAGCACGAGCGTCAAAAGCCTGAACACTTTCGTACGCTGCAACCGGTCCACCGAGCGAAATTACTGCAATTGCCCCGGAAAGAACGATTGCGGCAAAAATCAACATTCCCTGAATAAAGTCCGTAGTACAAACGGCAGTGTAACCGCCGGTAACTGTGTAGCAGAGAATTACGACAAGACCAATTGCCAGACCTGCAAGATACGGAATTCCAAAAACCGAATTAAAAAGTTTTGCACAGGCAACAAAGCCCGAAGCCGTATAAATCGTAAAAAAGAAAACAATAAAAATAACGGAAAGAACCGAAAGCAGGTTGCTCTTATCGTTTAAGCGATTCTTAAAAAACTCAGGAATTGTAATTGAATCCCCGAAAGTAACCGAGCACTTGCGCAGAGGTTTAGCAATAAAAAGCCAGCTTACGTAAGTTCCAACACAAAGACCAAGGGCCGTCCAGAAAGTTTCTTTAACGCCGCCAAGATAGCACAGGCCAGGCAACCCCATTAAAAGCCATGCCGACGAATCCGAAGCTTCTGCAGAAAGAGCCGTAACCCAAGGACCAACATTGCGTCCACCCAAAAAAAAGTCCGATGAAGTATTATTTTTGCTGGCACTTTTTAAACCAACATAAACCATAGCTCCAAGATACAAAGCGAATGCAAGAATCTTTGCAAAAAGCGCCCAGTCCATTGTCTAACTCCTAATAAAAAACCGCGCTAGCGGCACACACAAGATTTAATAAAATATCGTTAAATTTAAAGGATATAAGACGTTTATTCAATTATTGCCGGTACTAAAAAAATCTTTCTTTTTTTGTTCTGGAGCACAATTGTCTGTCTCGTCCCGTGTTACGCCCTTCGCTAACCGCTCATTGGCACTTTGGGCCAACTACGGGGCTCCACCCGGGGCTAGTTTTTACCGCTCACAAACCAATTCACCGTCTCGCCTGGCAAAAGGCACAGGTTTTCTTACCTTAAAAAACCACTTTAACGAGGCAATTTTTTTTAATAAAATATCCGCATGAACTTTTTACAATTTAACGACATAAGTTTTACATATCCGCCGGTCGAAGGCGATTTAGACGAGCAGGGCAAACAGATTGTTCCTTCCCCGATTTTTCAACATTTTTCTGGCAACCTTCCTGGCGGCTGTTTTGTGAGTCTGGTTGGTCAAAACGGCTGTGGAAAAACCACTTTTTTAATGCTTGCATCAGGCCGCCTTGCACCAAACAGCGGAACCGTTACACTTTTAGGACAAAATCCGCTTACCTTAGACCAGGAACAAAAAAATCTGCTCGCAAGCGTAATTTACCAGAATCTTGAATTTGAAACAGAAGACACCGTCGGCTCTCTTTTAGCCCAGGTTTATTCAAATGGCGCACTCAAAAACAATGCAAAGGCACTGCGTTCCACCGGCGATTTTATGGCCGAAGTTATCGATGTTCTTGAACTGTCTCAATTAACGCAGCGCCCTTTAACTCATTTAAGCAAGGGCGAAAAACAGCGCGTAGTTCTGGCGTTCAGTCTTTTATATGGCAGTTCTTCTATCTTTATGGACGAGCCGATGTTTGCAATGGAAGACCGCCAGAAAGAAACCACCCTCGCCTACCTTAAAGATTTTGTAAAACAGACAGGCACAACAATCTACTGTTCAATGCACGAACTCGATCTTTCTAAAAAATATGCAGACAACGTGCTTTTGTTCTATCCGGACAAGTCAATGTCTTTTGGCACTCCAGAAGAAGTTTTAACGCCAGAAGACTTAGAAAAAGCCTACCAGATTCCGGCAGAATTATTAAAACACAAGGAAGACAGCACCCGCGAACAGTTAAAAGCAATCTCCGAGCAATTCGGCGACAGCCAGCCGGCAAAATAGGCAAAAGTCATTTCCTTACTGTTCAACTTTTTTAAAATCCGTTACAACAAAAACACCGTCGCGCAAGGCATTTATTGACTTGCCGTCGTTGTTTTTAATTCTTCCTTCAATATAAATTAAGCTGCCCTGCAGGGATTCAATATCTTTTAAGCTAAAAGGCGCACCGTCTTTAACTTCGAGCAGATAAAGTTTTCCGTCAACGGTTTTAAATCCAGAGTATTCAAAAGGAATGTTTCCAAACCATTCAATATAGCCCTGAGCCTGTGCTAAATTGTCATTTTTATTCATTGCAAAAAGAGTCAAAACTGCACACATTAAAATAAAAACAACGCCTACAGGTTTTTTCATTGATCAAAAGCCTTACATCAAAATCAAATACAGTTTTACATTAGAGTTAGTGTTAGAACTAAAGTTTACAGTTGTGCTTGTGCCCGTCAATTCTTTTATTCCGTGCAGGGTAAAACCACTTTCAGGACGCAGGGCTGCGCTTGCAGAAGAAGAAAGCACAACCGGACCGTAATAATCGTAATTCGTGTAAGCAAACTTTGATAAACTACTTTTTATATCCGTCAGCGCATAATCTTCGTCAAAAATATCGTAAGCGCTCATCGGGTAAGTATACGGATTGGAACTGCTGTAAGAATTGCTTTCGTCGCCGTCTGTGCCTGTATAACTTAAAGTCGTTGCGGCATTAACATTGTGCGTATAAGTTGAACTGCCCAAAAGAGATTGGACATACTGTTCAAATAAATCTTCAAAACTGTAAGACGCATTATTTAAAGAGTTTACGGCACTTACAACACTATCAAACGAAGAATCCATCGTGCTCAATTTTTGCACAAAAGCCGCCCCACCGTAGTTGCGGGCAATAAACATTCCAAAATTGCTCCATACCGCATAACCGGCAGAAGCATAGTTTGAGTTATATTCGCCTAAGCCACTTAAATAATAATAAGCGTTAAAAGTTGTAGTTCTGCCCTTTGGACTGTCGCCGTCGTCTAATTCAAGATGTTCTTGCAACATATCTTCGCAAAGCATACTAAGCATTTCGTTGTACCAGGTTTCGTCGCTCGACAAATCATTGTTAACAACGTTTGCAAACCTGATCATATGCTGAAACTCATGCGCCAATGTCGAAATACAGGTGTCAAAATAGGTGTTTAAATATGCACTGTCCACATAAAAATATTTACCTTCGTTGCTGTATTTAAGGGCTAAATAACTTTTACTCAACGAAGCTAAACTCTGGCTGTAATAGTCTCTTGCATAAAAATAACCGACAACACCACTGCTCGACGATGAACCATAGTCGTATCCAATATCATATAAAACAATATTCACCATTGATCCCGTATCGCTTACATTTTCAATGTCCGTCAAACTTCCAGAGCTCGAATACATCTGCTCAAGTTCTTCGCCAAAAACATAGCGTTCCACGTTATAAAGTGAATCAAACTTTTCTGCAATTTTTTCTGCAATTTCTGCATTCACCTTGCAGCCACTGGCAGTTTCGTCATAATACTCATCAACAATCCAGACATAACAATATTTACCGACAGCATAAAGAGTTGCGCTTTCTTCAGAAAAAGTAGAAATGCTTGTATCTCTATCAATGTAAATGTCTTTAGTTTCCCCAACAACGCCTTCAATCTGTTCTACGCTGGAAGTCGTACTACCAGCAGAACGCGCGCTACTACTGACTGCAGTAAAATTAATTTCCGGCGGAATATAACAGTGCCACTTTCCAGCATTTTCTGCGTCTTCGTCATATTCAAAAGAAAGCTCTTGTGCTTCTGTTTCGCCTGCAGCCGACCGCGACGACGAAGAAGAATTTGTTACATAAGGCTGAGAGCCTGTCGCAACAGTTGTCGAACCAGCATTGCGTTTAACAAGATAAAGATTTTTTCCCGAAGTTGCCCCTGTAATATTTACAGTTGTTACACCGCTTTCAACTTCAAAAATATTGCTTTCGCTGGCGTCCCAACTTGCAGTCGAAGAAGTTTTTGTAGAAGTCGTCGTTATCTCAGAAGCCAGGCTGCTAGAAGAACTTTCAGAATCGCTTACATCAAGATCGCACGAAGCAAAAAACAAAACGGCAAAAACTGTCAACACAAAATAATTTTTAGTCTGCTTAAAAATTTTCATTTTCTTTTCCTTTTATTTTTTCGGACGATGTTTTACACAAAAACCCTTTGTCTTTTTTAAGGCGCTAAATTATAAAACCATTTCCGGCCTTGCGGGGTTACGCTTTCGCTTCATCTTTCAGACGCCGCAAAGCGGCGCCCCTCCACGCCGGCGTAGGATTTTATTAAGCGCAATTTTTTGTTAAACTCAAAAAATAGGATAAAACTTTTGGAGCATTTAATGAATATCTGTCTGTTTACTAGCCGGGAAATTTCTGAGCCTCTTTTAAAAAAAGATGAACGCGCACAGCACATTGTAAAAGTTCTGCACAAAAAAGCAGGCGACACTTTTGACGCAGGCATTATCGGCGGAGCGGCAGGAACAGCGACAATTACAGACATTACAGACGATGGACAGATTTATTTTACTTTTGAACCAAAAACGAGAGGCAAAACACTCTACCCGCTTACAATGATTATCGGTTTTCCGCGGCCAATACAGCTGCGCCGTCTTTTGCGCGACATTGCAGGGCTTGGCTGCTGCCGCGTAATTCTGAGCGGAACAGAGCTTACAGAAAAATCCTATCTTGAGTCCAACGTTGTAAGCGACGGTTCAGCTTATAAAATGCTTTTAGACGGAACAGCCCAGGCAGCAAGCACTCACGTTCCAGAACTCATATTTGTAAAAACCTTAACCGAGGCAATCCAGAAAGTAAAAACAGACGACGATTTTGACACTTCCTTTATTGCTCTCGACAACCGTCGCGCAAAAGAAAGCCTGCACTCTTTTTTACAAAAAGAAGGAGCTTCTAAAATGGTTGCTGCCATTGGCAGTGAACGCGGCTGGACAGAAACTGAGCGCGACCTTTTAGAACAAAACGGTTTTAGTCTGTGTTCAATGGGAACAAGAATTTTACGCACAGAAACCGCTGCGACAGTTGCAGCGAGCATAATTTTAGACAGCATGGGATTTTTAGCCTGAGTTTTTGCGCACGCCCTGGCTCTTCGCGCCAGGGATGCTTGCGTGCTTCGCACGCTGAGAGTTTGCTTCGCAAACTCTTTATTTGACTGTGCGCAATAGCGCACGCCCTGGCTCTTCGCGCCAGGGATGCTTGCGTGCTTCGCACGCTGAGAGTTTGCTTCGCAAACTCTTTATTTGACTGTGCGCAATAGCGCACGCCCTGGCTCTTCGCGCCAGGGATGCTTGCGTGCTTCGCACGCTGAGAGTTTGCTTCGCAAACTCTTTATTTGACTGTGCGCAATAGCGCACGCCCTGGCTCTTCGCGCCAGGGATGCTTGCGTGCTTCGCACGCTGAGAGTTTGCTTCGCAAACTCTTTATTTGACTGTGCGCAATAGCGCACGCCCTGGCTCTTCGCGCCAGGGATAGGAAGGGCGCGCTTGCGCGATGCCGAAGGCATTGAAGCCGAAAGGCGGAACCCTGGATAGCCCGATTTTTTGCGCAAAGCGCAAAAAGGCGCCCGTAAAAACAGATAAAAAAATTTAATGACCAAGTCTTTTTTTTTAACTATAATCCTTATGCTATGGACAACGAAACAATCAAACAAAAACTTCTGGAAATTCAGCCGACACAACTGGATTTTCAGGTAATTATGACCGGCAAAGAATCAACAAGAGTAAACGGTCTTTATAACCCGGAAACAAGGGAAATTCTGCTTCACAATAAAAACTTTAAGAGCGACTCAGAACTCATTTACACTGCAATTCACGAATACACACATCATCTTATAAACGAAGAAAAACTTGCAGAAAGTGGCGGAAAACTGCTTGCAACCGGCAAGGCACACAACGCAGCTTTCTGGTCAAAATTCCACGGACTTTTACAAAAGGCAGAAGAACTTGGAATTTATAAAATCGACATTGAAGAGTCCCCGGAACTAAAAGAAATTACAGAAAAAATCCGTCGCGACTACATCGAAGTAAACGGAAAACTCATGCAGGAATTTGGCCGCCTTTTAAGCCAGGCTCACGCTTTGTGCCAAAAGGCAAACATCCGTTACGAAGATTATCTTGACCGCGTTCTTTGCCTGCCACGTACGACGGCAAAAGAAATTACAAAGGTTGGTCATGTCGAAGTAAATCCGGCAATCGGTTTTGACAACATGAAAAAAGTTGCTTCCCTTAAAAAGCCGGAAGACCGCCAGGCCGCTCAACAGCAGATTCTCGAAGGAAAGCCTGCCGACACTGTAGCCCAGCTTATAAAGCAGCACAAAAACGACGATCCTCGCTCAAAGCTCGAAAAAGAAAAGAACCGTCTCGAAAAGACAATTACGGCTTTGCAGCAACGCCTGCAATATGTTGAGGAAAGCCTTGAAAATCTCTAAAACTGTCGTAAAAGTATTTTCTCTTGCAGTTTTTGTAATGTGCGCTTTTTATGCAAACGGCGAAGAACAGATTTCTATGCCTTCGTCGCCTGCAATGCCTTCTGTTTCTGTTCCGCAGATTTCAAACGGATTTTATGTTCCCGGGAGCAGTGATTTTTATTCCGGGCAAAAAAGCACGGCATCTGGCTCTTCCACAGCTTCTTCTAGTGGCAATGCAACTGCCACTCAAACTACAAACACACAGGCAACAGACTCGCAAAGCGCACAGAACATAACTTCTCTGGCAAATTCATTAACAGAGTCGTTAACCCAAAATGAAAATTCTTTAATTAACAGTTCAGACAGCTCGCTTAATAGTTCGCTCAATAATTCACTTAACAGTGCGCTGATTCTAAATTCTCTTTCGGGACTTTTAAAAGGCAAAACAAATACTGACCAGATTTTTTCGACAAGTGCCCAGACTCTTGAACAGGCAACAAAATCGGCACAAAACGAGTCTTTAGTTCAGGCGGGTCAATCGGGGCAATCTTCCGCACAAAATTCTGTCTCGCCTTCAATTTTGCGCTTTTTAATAAACGACACAGACATGATTCCTTTTTGCAAGACTGTATTTTTTTCTTCTGCCGAAACTGACGGTTCATTTTTACTTACCGGCGACTGCCGCTACGAGTTAAACGACAGCGTAAGGAACGAAACTTTTTATCTTTTGTTCCGCTCAAAAGGTTCAAAAAACGCAGTCCAGGAATTTTCTGTTACGGCGTCGGTTTTTCAGAATGTTAAAGACAGTTCAACCTATCTTTATTCATTAACAAAATCCGGCAATTTAACTGCACAAAAAACAGGAAACTTAATTTCGTTAAAATCAAACGAAAACGGCACAAATTTAAATATGCTTTTAAGTTTTTAATAGTCCAAATGTCGGGTTTTCAGTAAAAATACTGCAAATAGCATCTCGCCGAAAACCTGTCATTCCCGCACCTGATGCGAAAATTTCTAAATAATTGTAATATATGTATTTAGATTATCAGCAATCGAAAGATTGCGTTGCAAACTTTTTACGGAGGAAATATGAATTATCTTAACGAAGGTCTTGTTCAACTTGGATTTGACAGGGGCGATTTTTCTGGTATAAAAACACTTCCACTTTTAGAACTTGAACAAAAGCTGGACACTTACATAAAGATTCTCCAGGAATACAACGCAAAATTTGACCTTATAAATACAGACAATTACGACGAAATCGCAGTCCGTCACATTTTAGACAGCTTAAGCGGAGCTTATAAGGTTGCAGAACTTTGTTCAGGCCTTATCCAAAACAGCGGTGTCGATCTTGCACTTGGAGTTCAAAACCTGCTACTTGCGGACATTGGTTCAGGAGCGGGCTTACCAGGAATTCCTCTTGCAGCCGCTTTTCCGTATTTGCAGTTTACTCTCGTAGAGAGAATGACAAAACGCTGCGCTTTTTTAACTCATTGCGCAAACGAACTCAAATTAACTAACGTTACTGTCGAAGAAAATCAGGCCGAACGGCTCGAACAAAAAAGATTTGACCTTTGCGTATTCCGTGCATTCCGTCCTTTAGACAAAAAAATGCTAAAAGTGCTCAGACGCATTTTAAAAGAAGGTGGAAAACTCGCCGCATACAAAGCACGTTCTGAAAAAATTTCAGAAGAAATGGAAGCTTTAGAGTCTTCAAAACCAAAATATGTGGTTGAACCGCTCAAAGTTCCATTCTTAACAGAAAACTCTGGCGAATCAGAAGAGCGCGAACGCAACCTTGTAATAATTGAACGTTAGGAACGACCGTCCGGAGAATGTTCCTATGGAGTTTTGTTAAAAATCTGACGATAATGAAATTATGGATTCATTAACATTTGTAATTGCCCTTGTAGTAGCCATTGCAGTTGCAGCAATTCTTGTTGCCTTTGGAACAAAAAAATCCGGTGGCAAAAAAGGAAAAAACAAAAATCGTTCTCAAATTATTCGCGAAGCAACCCGCAAACTTTCGCAGGATCCTCACAACCCGGAAGGACTTTCTGCCCTCGGCGAAATTTATTTTAACGAACACACCTGGGATAAAGCCTACCAGATTTACGACACAATGCTCAGCATTGCTCCAGCGCACTCAAATATAGATCCGTTTTTAGTTTCTCTCCGTCAGGGAATCTGCGCCCTCAAGCTTAACCGCACAGAAGATGCCTTCCGCGGACTTTCGGCTGCGTATCAGATTGACCGCTCAAACTTTGACGTAAATTACAATCTTGGACTTGCCCTTTGTTCAAACAAAGAATACGAAAAAGCAATTCCACTGTTAAAAAAAGCCTTAGTTTCAAAACCAGAAGCACAAAATGTTAATGCTCCTTTGGGAATGGCTCTTTACAACGCTCATCATTTTAAAGAAAGCTTAGCATTTTTGCGCCGTGCCCTCGACGAAAATCCGGACAACAAAGAAGCTTTATACAGTATGGCAGACGCAATGCAGGAATGTGGATATGCAGACAAAGCAATGAAAGTTTTTCTTCATCTGCGCCCAGACCCGGAATACGGTGCACGTTCGTGCCTTTCTGCCGGAATCGTTCACACAAGAGCCGGGCAATACGAAAAAGCCATGCAGGATTTTGAAATCGGCTTAAAACATCAGAATGTTCAGCCAGAAATTGCACTCGAACTTCGCTACCGCTACGCAACGGCCTGCTTTGCAACAAACAATATTGGCCTTGGAATCAATCTTTTGCACGAAATCCAGTCAATAAACCAAAATTACAAAGATGTTCAGCAGCTTTTAACACGCTATTCAGAATTAAACCAGAACAAAAATCTTCAGATTTATCTTATGAGCAACACTTCGGACTTTGTTTCGCTGTGTCGCAAAGTTGTTCTGTCGTACTATAAACGCGCAAACGTAAAATTGCAGGATATTTCAGTTGAATCTGACCATGTTGAAATTCTTCTCTCGGTTGACTCAAACAAGTGGGAAGACACAGAAGTTTTTAGATTTTATAGAACGACAGGTTCAATCGGAGAACTTTTTGTGCGCGACTTTCAGGCAAAGGTAAGCGAAAGCAAGGCCGACCGCGGTTTTTGTTTTACAGCCGGCACATATTCCGAAGAAGCAAAAAAATACGCAGAAGGCCGCCCAATCGATTTAATTTCAAAAGAAGGCTTAATCAAACTCTTAAAGCGAGTAGATGTTTCGTAAGGGTCTGTCCTTGCCGTATGTTTTCTTTGGCATTCCCGCACGTTCTTCCATTGTCAATCCAGCGCGTCTTTCCACTGTCATTCCAGCGCGTCTTTCCAGTGTCATTCCAGTGCGTCTTTCCATGTCATTCCCTGGCTTGACCAGGGAATCCCCCTTTTACAATAGATTGTCGGGTCAAGATGAGACAATGACAATAACCGTGCCATTGCCGTATGTGTTCCCGCACGTCTCCCCATGTCATTCCCCGGCTTGACCGGGGAATCTCCTTTTTACAATAGATTGTCGGATCAAGATGAGACAATGACAAAAAAAAGCGGCAATGACAGAAGAGACAGTTTTTTATTTCTTTAATTCTTCAACAAAATCCGCAATCCGCTCCAGCGCAATTTTCATTTTGTCGATTCCAGTTGCGTAGCAGCAGCGGATGTGGCCTTCACCACCAAGCCCAAAAACGCTGCCAGGAACAACAGCCACGTTATGTTTCTGGAACAGCTGGGTTGCAAAACTTTCAGAAGTAAGCCCCGTCGAAGAAATATCCGGGAACATATAAAAAGCGCCCTTTGGCTCAGGAACAGGCAGTCCCATATCACAAAAAGCCTTATACATTAAATTTCTTCTCTGCTGATAACTTACACGCATTTTTTCTACATCTTTCCAGCCATGACGCAAGCCTTCAACCGCCGCATACTGACTAAAAATCGGTGCACAAATCGTATTGTAGCCATGCAGTTTTACAATCTGCGTCAAAAGGTCACTTGGAGCTGCAATATAACCAATTCGCCATCCCGTCATTGCAAACGATTTAGAAAAACCGTTAAGGATAATAGCGTAATCCTTCATTCCAGGGTAAGAACCAATCGAAACATGCTCTGCATCTTCGTAGCGCAGTTCGCAGTAAATTTCATCGGCAATACACCAGATCTGATTCTCTACAACAAGCTTTGCAATCTTTTCAAGTTCTTCGCCTGGAATCATCGTACCAGTAGGATTGTTTGGCGAACAAATCATTATTGCCTTTGTCTTTGGCGTAATTGCTTTTTTTACCTGCTCAGCAGTCGGATAGTAACCATTAATGCTCGAATCAATCGACACAACCTTTGCCTGGCACAATTCTGCCAGTGGAACATAGTTTACATAGCACGGTTGAACTACAATCAGTTCGTCGCCCGGATTTAAAATTGCACGCAAAACAGCGTCTACGCCTTCGCTTGCTCCAACCGTTACTAAAACCTCGTTTTCCGGATTGTAATAAAGATTATAGCGTTCCATGTATTTTGAAATTTCTTTGCGAAGTTCAATCAAACCCCAGTTCGAAGTATACGAAGTGTGTCCTTTTTCCAGATGATAAAAAGCTTCTTCGCGCATTACCCACGGTGTCGGAAAATCCGGTTCACCGACCGAAAGCGAAATTACATCGTCGTGTCCGATCAGCATTTCAAAAAACTTGCGGATTCCAGACGGCGGAATATTCATCATAGATTTAGAAAATTTATCTTGTCTGTTATTCATTATTTGTGTCCTAAAAATTCTCTTTTTTTACAAAGGCGTTGCGGGCTTTTCCGTTCCCTTGCATCACAAAGTCTGCCCGTTTTTTATTTATGCCATTACACCTTCACGGCGGTCAGTTTCGTCTTCAACATAAAGAACATCATTTTCCTTATATTTTTTAAGCAAAAAATGAGTTTTTGTTGAACGCACACCATTCAAAGTAGAAAGCTTGCTCGAAACAAAACCTGCAACTTCTTTAAGATTGTCGCCTTCAATCACAACTTTTAAATCGTAACCACCACTCATCAAATAAAGCGACTTTACCTGCGGAAACCGATAAATGCGTTCAGCCAGAGCATCAAAACCGTGTTCACGTTCCGGCTGGCACTGAATTTCAATTTCGGCAACAACCTTATCTTTATTTATTTCGTCTTTTTCAGGATTTATAATGGCGGCGTATTTAAGAATTACTCCTTCGTTTTCCAGTTCAGCAATAATTTTTTTTACTTCGTCTGGAGTTTTTTTTGTCATTGCAGAAATGTCTTCAACAGAAAGACGCGCATTTTCCCGCAAAAGTTCAAGGATTTCTTCTTTTCCGTCCATTTTTGTACCTCTTAAAAATACATTCTTTATAAAGTAACAAAAATCTTACCACAAAAAAGCTGAATTTTAAATGTTTTGTTTTTTAGGAGCGCATTTTTTAGTCTCGTCCCGTGTTCCAAGGTTCCGGCATTCGCCTCCAATATGCAAGCATATCGCCTTCGGCGCCTTTCCACCCGGGGCTAGTATAAAAGACTCACAAACCATTTTTCCGTCTCGATTAACAAAAGTCTTTCCATTGAAAATAATGCATTATTTTTCTATTATTAAAACCAGTCAGACGTACTGGTTGCCTAAAAAGTTCAAAAATGTCATTCCCGCACTTGATGCGGGAATCTATAAATGATTGTAATACATCCATTTAGTTTTTCGGGTCAAAGTGCGAAAATGACAAAAACAATACTTTTTAGTCCGCCCAGAAAGACTATTTTGAGTTTAAATTGAAAGGAAAAGTTTATGAAAAAATTAAGCATTCTCCTTGCCAAAGGAAGAATTTACGAATCAGTTGTTGAACTTTTAAAAGACGTTGGAATTTCAATCTATCTTCCAGACCGCACATATTATCCAATTACAAACCAGGAAGATCTTGCGTTTCAGGTTGTAAAACCACAGATTTCCAGCGCACTTCTCGCAAACAACCGCGCCGACGTTGCTTTTAGTGGCAAAGACTGGGTTTACGAAAACGGCGTCGAAGATCAGGTAGAAGAAATCATGGATCTCGGTTTTGACCCTGTACGCATTGTCGTTGCAGTTCCAGAAAGCGTAGATTTTGATTCACTTTTACAAAAACCTGTCACAATCGCAACCGAATATCAAAATTTAAGCCGTCTCTGGGCAAAAAATAAAAACGTAGATGGAAAAATTTTCCGCACCTGGGGCACTTCAGAAGGATTTGTTCAGGACAACGACCAGGCTTTAGCTCAGATTTTAATCGACAACACTTCTACAGGTTCAAGCCTTAGAGCAAACCACTTAAAAATCTGCGACACAATCATGGAATCTTCTACAAGAATGTATGCTTCAAAAGAAGCATTAAAAGATCCTCAAAAAAAGCAGAAAATAATGGAACTCAAAATGCTGTTCGAAGCAGTTCTCGCAGCACGTAGCCGCGTAATGCTCGAAATGAACGTTTCTAAAGAAAACTTCGACGGCCTTATTGCTGGTCTGCCAGCCATGAAGAGCCCTACAGTTTCTCCACTTTTTGGCAACAATGGCTTTGCAGTAAAAATTGCCGTAAAAAAGAGCGAAGTTCCAGTTTTGTTGCCAAAACTGCACCAGTTAGGAGCAACCGACATTCTTGAATACGAACTTCGCAAAGTAATGCAATAAAAAAAAGAGAAGCGTCTATTATGAGAATTGCAACAATCGAAAGAAACACAAAAGAAACGCAGATAAAACTTACGTTAAATTTAGACGGACAGGGCAAATGCAATGTAAAAAACCCGATTGGATTTTTTAACCACATGCTCAATTCGTTCTGTAAACACGGTCTTTTTGACCTTTCCGGAGAAATATCTGGAGATTTGGACGTTGACCAGCACCATTTAATCGAAGACACAGGTATTGCTCTTGGTCTGGCATTTGCCCAGGCACTCGGCGACTGTGCAGGCATTTTCCGCACCGGTTATTTTATCTATCCAATGGACGAAAGCCTTTTGCGTTGCGGTGTTTCTTTTGAACTTATCGAAAACGCCAATTCCCCAGAACGCAAAGATGCAACTTCCCAGGTTGCAGTAGACTTTGGCGGTCGCCCGTTTTGTGTCTGCAATGCCAAACTTGCAGGAATTCCTTTAGTTTGTCGAGACGAAAATGGTAAAGATTATTTATTTCAGACAGACTGTTTCGAAGATTTCTGGCAGGGATTTGCAGCAAATGCAAAATGCAACATCCATTTGGACACAATCCGAGGCCGCTCCGACCACCACAAAATCGAAGGCCTATTCAAGGCAGCGGCCCGCGCATTAAGGGCTGCTGTAAAAATTGACCCGCGCCGCAACGGCGAAATTCCTTCAACAAAAGGTAAAATCTAAAAAAGAGAT
>CAVJSA010000014.1:0-44566 GCA_963651875.1 Lachnospiraceae bacterium
GGGCAGCCCCTTTATGGAGCGCGTAAGACGCGGAACCTGCAAAGCCGGCAGAGACAGAAAAATGGTTTTAACGTAAAAAAGCCACAGCGCAGACTCTGCCTCCTGGCAGTTTTTGGCGGTGGCTCCTGAAAAAACTAAGAAAATTATTCAGCGGACTGTGCTGACTGGACTTGAGACTGGTGCAAAAAGTCTTTGAGTTCTTCGATTACTTCGTCAGGATTTAAGCCGTGAACCATTGCTGCTTCTTCTAAGGTTTCCATTTGAGAGGCAAAACAACTTATGCAGTGCATTCCAAGCATCATTAAAGGTTCTGTAAGTTCCGGGTAAAAAGCAACTAAAGTGCTTACTAGCATATCTTTTTTTAATTCAGGCTTTTGTGTGTCCTGGGTTGTATCTGCAGTATTTTGTGTATTGAGTTCTTCCATTGGAAATCTCCAAAGTATTTTTTTGTGGTTGGCTGGAACAGAAGTTGTGTTTTCTGTCAGTTTTCCTAAGTTAGAATATAATAATTTTTTTCACTTATGTGTGCAAATTCTGCTATAATACGCGCTAGGATTTTTATATGAATAATTTTGGTTTTTTGCGTGTTGCTGCTGTTTGTCCGCCGGTTTATATTGGCGATGTTGAAGAGAATGTAAAAACGATTTGTGAAACATTAGAAATTTTGAAAAAAGCAAAAGTGCAGGTGGCGGTTTTTCCAGAACTTTGTATTACTGGCTACACTTGTGGCGATCTTTTTGGTCAGAGCCTTTTGCTCGAAAATGCAGAAAAAGCTGTTGAGCAGATTCTTCCATATACAAAAGGAATTATGGCTTTTGTAGGACTCCCTCTGCGTGGTAGTAACGGTGCTTTGTATAATGTTGCTGCCATGCTCAACGATGCAAAAACGGTTTTAATTTATCCTAAAAGATTTATTCCAAATTACGGCGAATTTTACGAAAAACGCTGGTTTACTCCTTACGATGGCGAAGATTGTCTTTTTAAGTGGCCGATTGGAGGCTGCGTAAAAGTTTATTCGGGCGGAGTTTTTACAGGCGCTGTCGTTGGTTGTGAAATTTGCGAAGATGCCTGGGTTCCTCTTTCGCCTTCTACGGCTTTTGCTTTGGAAGGAGCAAACGTAATTGTAAATCTTTCTGCCAGCAACGAAGTTATCGGAAAAGAAGAATACAGATACGACCTTGTTAAAATGAACAGCGCAAAAAATGTTTGTGCTTATATTTATGCAAATGCCGGTGCATTGGAGTCTTCGCAGGATCTTGTTTTTTCCGGACATTCAATAATTGCAGAAAACGGAACTGTTTTAAGAGAAAGAAAGCCATTTTCTGAAAATGCCTTTTGTTCTGCCGACATAGATATAGAAAAACTCAACCATGAGCGTATGCACACAGAAACATTTAGTCAAAAAAATGTGATTGGCGGACGTAATTTTGGCTTAAAAGAAACTAGAGATGCTTTTGTTGAGTCATTGGATTTGAGCGATTTTTCTCTTAATCGAATTGTTGACGGCCACCCTTTTGTTCCTGGCGATGAAACTGATTTATTTAATCACTGGATAGATATTTCAAGGATTCAAAAAACAGGGCTGGCGCGAAGAATTTTAGCTGTTGGAGTAAAAAAGGTTGTAATAGGAATTTCTGGTGGACTGGATTCTACTTTGGCTTTGCTTGTTGCCTGCGATGCTTTTGATTATCTGGAACTCGACAGAAAAGGAATTATCGGCATTACAATGCCGGGCTTTGGAACAACCGACCGCACTTACGAAAACGCAAAATCTCTGGTTAAAAATTGTGGAGCGACCTTAGTCGAAATTCCAATAAAAGAAGCAGCAACCGTTCACTTAAAAGATTTATCGCATCCGATTGACCTTTATGACATTACTTACGAAAATGCCCAGGCCCGCGAACGTACCCAGGTTCTTTTTGATTATGCAAACATGCACAACGCAATTCTGGTTGGTACCGGCGACCTGTCCGAACTTGCTCTTGGCTGGTGTACATACAACGGCGATCAGATGAGCAATTATGGCGTAAATAATTCAATTCCAAAAACTCTGGTTCGCTTTCTGGTAAACTTTTATAAGACTCGCGACAATGTTAGCCAGGAATTAAAAGACGTTTTGACTGATATTCTTGACACTCCTGTAAGCCCAGAACTTTTGCCTCCGGACAAAGACGGAAATATTGTGCAAAAAACAGAAAGCTCGATTGGCTCTTATATTTTGCACGATTTTTTCCTTTACAATTGTTTGCGCAACGGTTTTAGTCCAAAAAAGATTTATTTTTTGGCAAAGGTTGCAATAAAGCAAAACCGGCTTGAAGATTTTAGTGATTCAACAATTAAAGAAACGCTCAAAGTTTTTTATAAAAGATTTTTTAGTCAGCAGTTTAAAAGGTCGTGCATGCCAGACGGCGTAAAAGTTGGAACTGTGAGCCTTTCGCCTCGTGGAGACTGGAGAATGCCAAGCGATGCTTTTTCTACTTTATGGTTAAAACAGATTGAGGAATTATAAATAGCCTATGTATTATTTTATTGTAAATGAGCACGGTGGTTCGGGGCAGGCTGTAAATGTCTGGAATCGCGTACAAAAAGTTTTGAATGAACGTGGCGTAAAGTACGAAAAATTTGTTCCAGAGACAAAAGGTTATGCGGCTGTCCTTGCAGAGCAGATCAGCGAAAAAGAAGAAGACGACATTCGATTAATTGTCGTTGGCGGAGACGGAACAATAAACGAAGTATTAAACGGAATCCGCAGTTTTGAAAGAATTAAGTTTATGGTTATTCCAACCGGCTCGGGCAATGACTTTAGCCGTGGGCTTGGAATTCCTTTAAAAAATCCGGAACTTGTAGTTGAGCAGATTTTAAATTCAACAGGGACAAAAACAATTGATTTAGGTTTAGTTGAATCCGGCGGAAGAAGAAGGGTTTTTGGAATTTCTTCCGGCTACGGCCTTAATGCAATCGTTGGAACTGGAATTAATACTTCTAAGATAAAAGTTGTAATGAATAAGCTGCATTTTAATTCTTTAAGCTATGCGCTTATGACAATAAAGACGCTTTTTACAATGAAAACTTCTACTTTTAAGATTAGTTTTGACGGTGGACCTTTGCAGGAATTTGACAGAACGATTTTTTTAGCCGCAATGAATTTTCCGTGCGAGGGCGGAGGAGTGCCAATGGCGCCCAAGGCAAGTGCCCATGACGGAAAACTTTCGTTTACGCTTGCGGCGCGCATTCCAAAATGGAAGTGTTTTTTAGCCTTTCCTTTTTTGCTCGCAGCAAGGCAGGATTTAATAAAAGGCTTTTTTATGCGCGACGCAAAGACCGCCGATGTTTTTAACAGTGAACCAACAATCAGCCACACCGACGGCGAACTTTTCGGCAACATAAGTAAAGTTCATTATGAATGTCTGGAGTCTAAATTAAAAATCCTGCTTTAAGTAAAAATCTCTGTGCGGAGAGACAGGCGCGCGGGGAATGATACGCGTCATTGCCGAAAAAGACCTTCTGTCCTTGTCTCAACTTGATCCGTCAATCTCTACCAAAGTGTCATTGTCTCATCTTGACCCGACAATCTATTGAGGGAAGGGATTCCCCGGTCGAGCCGGGGAATGACAGTGATGTCAAGCCGGGGAATGACAAAAAGGGGTTGTTATTGTCTCACCTTGACTCGACAATCTCTTCCCGCTTTTTTTCTTGCAGTCGACTTTATTTTATATTTGCCTGGTTTTCTGCCTGCTCGGAGTCTGCTTTTAAGATTAAGTCTTCTGCACTTACGTCAAAGACAGAGCGCAGGCTGCCTGTTGCTAGCAGGGTTTCTGTATTGTCGTTTAATCGGATAAAAGAGTTTGCTGAGCCACCGGCGTTTTTGCCGATTTTTAACGTGCGTACGGTTTTTCCGTTTTTTACGGCTGTTACGTTGATTGTCGTAACGTCGGCAAATCCGTAGCGTTCAAGTTCGCTCTGGGCGTTTGACCGGCTTACAGTCGAAAGACTTTTTATTGATTTTACGGCAGAAGCAAGTTCTTCTATTTTTTTGTCATCACCGGCATCTTTTTTTGTTCCGTTTTCTGTTACAACGTACCACAGTCCGCCTTCAAGCGAGAGCGAAAGACTTTGACCGTTTGTCTCTATTGTAATTGAGTCAACGCCTTCCTTTAAATTAAAAGTCTTTACTGGTGAACGGTTTGTAAGCGCAAGTTGAATTGCGTAAATTACTGCAAGAACTGCAATTGCTACAGTTAAAATTAGTTTTCTTGATTTCATTTTGTTTACATCTCCCGGCTGTCGTTTGGATTGTATTTATTGTGAATCGCCTTTTTACGTGCGCCGATTTTTAAGAGGGCAACAAGACCAGCAACGGCAACAAGGGCAATCAGACCAAACTCGTTAAAGTATTTGGCAATATTTACACTTACTCCGTTTTTTGCCTTTAATGTATTTAAGCTCAGACCTTTTGTCCGCATTGTGCAAAGGTCAGTTTCGCCGTTCATGTAATCGATTACGTTGCGGACAAACATTGCAACCGGCTGCTTTCCGCTGGAATCCATTACCTGTCCTGTCGTAATTTTTGAACTTCCGGTTACAAAGATTTTTCCACTCTGAACGCTCTTTGCATAATGGTTTGTAAAGTTTACCGAGCCGCCGTTTTCTTCTGTCGGATTTTTGTCAAAGGCGCTTTCAAATTTTCCTTCAACTAAAACTGCGAGGTTTTCGCTCTTTAAAGTGCTTTTGTCTACAGGCTTACGAATCATCTGCGGAATTGTCGAAAAGTTTTCTTTTACAAGCCAGCTGTTTTTTGAACTTTTTGCAAGAACCGTTGTCTTTAAGTCTTTGTTCTGCTGAGCTGCGCTTACATCGAGAGAACTGTTCTGCAGCATAATTACATAGCCTAGGTTTTTGGTAATCGGGCTGTGTTTGTCAAAATTTGACTTTTGTAAGATTGGTGCAAAATAGAAAGGAGTTGAACCGGAAGCCTTGTCCTGGTTTACGTAACAGTTTTCGTCCATTACGTAGTCTTTATTTACAACAATGCCGTACTTATTGAGTAAGGTGTCGAGTCCATTTTCGATAGGGTTGTACTGTGGCATCTGATAAAAAGCCATTTGACCCTGTGCCCGCACTTCTTCAATCTGGTCATCAAAAATAATTAAGTTACCGCCTTTTAACACAAACTGATCGAGCTTGTACAGTTCAGCGTCTTCAAGCCTGTCTTTAGCGCCGTTTATTACAATGCTTTTTATTCCCGAAGGAATTTCTTCTTCCTTTAAGTTCAAATCTTTAAATTCGTATTTGTCGGAAATAATCGAATTAAAAACTGCACTCGAAGTTTCGCTCTGGCTGTTTGTGTAATCGTTTTCGCGGTGGCCCGTAACATAGCCGATTACGCCAGGCTTAGAAACAAGGCTCTTTAAGTTTTCTGCAAGTTCGTCTTCGAGGCTGTCGGTGCCGGTAATAAGGTTTCCAAAGAATGAACGCGTCATTTTTACATTGAGCACTCTAAAATTGTCGCCATATTCTAAAACAAGACCCAAAGCGCCATTTCCTTCGCCGCCGGCAGACTGCCAGTTTATGTTCTGGATACCGTATTTTTCTACAAGACCAGGAATTTCAGATTCGGCCGGGTCAACAACTTCAAAATCGAGCCTATTCATGTTTTTTGCATTCACTTTTTCGTAAGCGCTGCGAACTGTGCTTTCAAGATTTTTAAAACCGTTAATGTTGAACTCGCCCAGTTTTTGAGTCTTAAAAAGTGTAAGTTTTGCCCTTCCTTTTAAGCCTGCAAGAGCGGAAGTCGTATTTATAAGTTTTGTCATTGTTGTTGTGAGCGTGTATTCAAGCCCGTCGCTGGAATTTAATCCGTCAATAACTTCTGTGCTGTCTGCGTAACTTACGGTCAAAGCCATCCAAACCTGCTTAAAGCCGACTTCGTTATTTTTTAATTCCTGGATCTGAACCTGCGAAACTCCGTAACTGCGAGCAATTTTCTGATTTTCTTCTTTGTCCATATCAAAAAATTCAACGCTAAAGTTAGAATTTGCTGCCCCCTTGTATTCAACCAAAAGGTCGCGGATATACTGGTCAATCGTGTTGTAAGGCGAAGGCAGATTTTTTGTAAAAAAAACTTTAACCGAAAGCGGTTCTTCCAGAGTTTTTACGACTTCTTTGCTCGATTTAGAAAGCGAATAGGAAGCAGGCGCTGTTAAATCAATCCTGAAAAAAGCTTTTGAACACACAAGGTTTAAAAGCAGGAGAGCAACGGCAAAAAGCAGAAAATCACTTTTCGGGCTCTTTAAATATTCAATAAATTTCTTCATTTTTTAATCTCCATGTTTTTTCTTTGGAGCGCAGGCACGGCTCGCGTCGGGCTTTCCACCCTTGCGCTTATCGCTCCATTGTGGCTGTCAGAAACTCTGCCAGCCACAACTTCGGGGTTCCAATCCCGGCTAGGATTTTTTGTAAAAACGTTTAAGTATTCTTCGCGTCCTTTTATTCCTGGCCGTTTTTTATGGAACGAACTGTTAAAACTAAAAAAAGTGCCGTAACCGAAACAAAATATACAATGTCGCGGCTGTCGATTATTCCACGGCAAATAGAGTCAAAATGGTTTGTTGACGAAAGATAGCTTACAGGGCGCACTAAAACTGCCGGCAAAAAAACTGCAAAATTAGAAAGCAGGGTAAGAACAATGCACAGAGCAAAAGCAATAAAGAATGCAATAATCTGATTTTTTGTCGTGCTCGAAGCATACAAGCCGATTGAGCAAAAGCAGGCAATTAAAAATAAAGAGCCGAGATATTCGCCAGTCATTGGACCTGCGTCAGGGCTGCCAAAAATAAAGCAGGTTATTAAATAAAATACCGACGGCACTAAAAGAATTGCGCCGGAAAAAAAGGCTGCCAGAAATTTTCCTGTTACGACATCTGTAATTGTTACAGGCAGGGTAAGCAATGTTTCGAGCGAAGTTGATTTTTTTTCTTCGGCAAACATGCGCATTGTCAATGCCGGAATAAAAAAAGACAGCAAAACCGGCAAAAGCGAAAAAAACTGCCGTAATTCTGCGCGGTTTGCCAGAAAGAATGTGTTAAAAAACAGAATTCCGCTGGCAGCAACAAAAAGTCCAGTTACGATGTAAGCAATCGGACTCGAAAAATAAGATTTAAGTTCGCGACTCATAATTACAAACGCCGCTTTTTTTGACCTTAAACATTTACAATCGTTCATATCTTTTTAGAATCTCCCTTTATGTTGTGGAATATATTTACCGTTAATTTTTAGATAGCCGAGTCAAGCACGGCAATGACACTCCCGGTGGCAGGTTTCGACGAGAGGCTATTTGAAGTATTTATACTTCCTCTGTAAGTGTGTGGAAAATATCTTCGAGGCTGTTGCGCCTTAAAGAAAGTTCATAAAGTCTAAAACCTGCGCCTGTTACGGCGGCTGCAATCTGCGGACGTACTTCTTTATTTTCTTTTATTTGAACAAGGACGCCTGCACTATTTTGCTCGTCTAAAAGGGATTCGCCTTTTTCGTCTGTAACGGCGCCCGTAAAATCAATTTTTTGCAGCAAGGCAGAAAGTTCCTGAGTTGTGCAGCCACCTGCCTGAACGTAAACACTTGCGTTTGTTCCGTAGCGTTCGCGCAACTGGTTTGTCGGGCTATCTGCAACGAGTTTTCCGCCAGAAATGATTATTACGCGGTCGCAGAGCATTTCAACTTCGCCGAGAATGTGCGTAGAAATTATTACTGTTCTTGTTTTGCCGATTTCTTTTATTAAGGCGCGGACTTCGCCAATCTGGTTAGGGTCAAGCCCGGAAGTCGGTTCGTCTAGGATTAAAATTTCAGGGTCGTTCATTAAGGCGTGGGCTAAACCTACGCGCTGCCGGTAACCGCGGCTAAGGTCAGAAATATTTTTGTGCATTACTTCTTTTAAACCGCATTCTTCGCATAAAAGCGGAACTTTTGTGTCTGGGTTCTGTCCCTGCATTTGGGCAACGTAGCGCAGGTAGTCGTCTACAATCATTTCGCCGTAGAGCGGAGCACTTTCCGGCATGTAGCCGATTTTTCGTTTACAGCTTACGCTGTCCTGTTCAATGTCTGTGCTGTCTATTAAGATTGTGCCGGAAGTTGGTTTTAAAAAGCCTGTAATCATGCGCATTGTCGTAGACTTGCCGGCACCGTTTGGACCTAAAAGACCTACAATCTGCCCGGTTGGAATCGAAAAACTGATTCCATCGACAGCCTTAAAATTACCAAAGTGCTTGGTAAGATTTGAAACTTCAATCATTTGTTTCCTCGTTGGATTATTCTCTTTTATTGTAATAAAAATAACATTTTTTTTACGTTATGGTTACTGTAGGGGCTCAAATTGTCACTCCCACTCTTGGCGCTTTTGTCATTCTCTCTTTTGGCGCTTTATGACATTTCCACTCTTGATTTTTCCTGTCATTCCCTTGCTTGGCTCCTGTGTCATTCCCTTGCCTGACAAGGGAATCTTCTGTCTGAATAGATTGTCGGGTCAAGCCCGACAATGACATTATGGAGGTGATTGCTGGGGCAAGGTGAGACAATGACATTTTGGTAGAGATTGACGGATCAAGTCCAGCAATGACAGAGTGATTGTAATTCTTTCTTTTGACGCTTATGTCATCGCCGCTCGTGATTTCCATGTCATTCCCTCTCTTGGAGTTTTTTGTCATTCTCTTGCTCGGCTCCTGTGTCATTCCCTTGCTTGACAAGGGAATCTCCTGTCTGAATAGATTGTCGGGTCAAGCCCGACAATGACACTATGGAGGTGATTGTCGGATCAGGTCTGACAATGACACGGCTGGAGGAGATTGTCATATCGAGTCCGACAATGACACTTTGATGGAGTTGGCCGGAGCGAATCCGGCAATGACTGACGGGACACGGCTTTCGACAAAAGGATATTAGACCTTTTATATTCTGCCGTATTTATAAAACTATCTGTTTTGTTTATTATTAGCCTTGTGCGATAAAAACATGCCTACGCCGGATGCGCAGGGCGACAGTTGGTGGCCTGCCACCAATGAGCGCTTAGCGAACCCGTAGCAGCCGGAAACTGTTTTTATAATTTACGCACTAAAAAAAATGCCTGCTTTGTAAGGACAATGCCGTCCAAAAGCAAAAACGGAAACAGCTATGCTAAAAATTTTACTGATTGTTTTTTTTATTTCGATGGTGCCACTTGTTGAACTTCGCGGAGCGATTCCTGTCGGGGTTGCTCTTTTTTCCGGGGCTTTTTTACAGGGCGGACAGGCTGTTCCTGCAAAGTACATTGTTTTGATTAATCTTGCTGCAATGCTTGGAAATATGGTGCCTGTTCCTTTTATTTATCTTTTTGCTCGAAAATTTCTTGAATGGGGCAAAGATAAAAAGTTTATCGGGCGGATGTGTTCGTTTTTTCTGGTAAAAGGTAAGCGTGGTGGCGAAAAACTTGAACAAAAGGCTGGGCGCGGTCTTTTTGTGGCTCTCCTGCTTTTTATTGGAATTCCGCTCCCTGGAACCGGGGCCTGGACCGGAACTTTAGCTGCAAGTCTTTTAGACATGAACTTTAAAAAGACTGTTGCTGCTGCTCTTGGCGGTGTGGCTGTTGCTGCCGTTATTATGACGCTTGCTTCGTGCGGTGTGCTTGGAGCGGTCGGAGCTCTGTTTTGCAAATAAAAATTGTAAGAAAAAGAATTCGTTCAATAAGGTTGAGCGTAAAGGCGGACGGGCAGATTGTCTGTTCTGCCCCCATGTTTGAAAGCGAAGCAAAAATCTGGTCTTTTATTGACTCCAAAAAACAATGGCTGGAAAAAGCTGTTGCAAGGGTGGGAGAGGCAAGACAAAATTCACTTTTGATAAAGGAAGACAGTCTTGCTTTTGCTGCCGGGTTTACGGCGGAAGACAGGCAAAAAAGCGGACGCAATTTTGTTTATTCTGAACGGTGGAAAAAATATGCGTTTTGCGTTTTTGAACACACTGCAGGTAAAATGCTTGCCAATTTTAAGGTTGGAATGCTGCCTCAGTTTGAATTAAAAGGTCGGTCGATGCATTCGATGTGGGGCAACTGTAACACAAAAACAAAGGTGATTACGCTTAACTGGGAACTTTTGAATTTTCCGCAGGAATGTGTGGATTATGTAGTTTTCCACGAAATGACGCACTTTTTGTACATTTACCACGACAAAAACTTTTACGCCTACATAAGCCGTTATATGCCGGACTATAAAGACGCTGTAAAAAAGATGAAGTGAGATTTGCGGTCGTGTCATTGTCTCGCCCCCGACAATCTTGCCTAGTCTGTCATTGTCGGGCTTTTAAGCCGGCAATTTGCAGACGTCGATCCAGCCTGAACTTAATGAATATTTTTCGAGTTCTGGGATTGTCAGTTCGATTGCGCTGTTTGAACTTCCGCAGGCTGGGAAAACTGTTTCAAAGCGTTTGAGCGAAATATCTAAAAATGTCTGCACGCCTTCGTTTACTGCAAATGGACACACTCCACCGACATTGTGGCCGATTAATGAGCTGACCTGTTCTACCGTGAGCATTTTTGCCTTTGTCTTAAAAAAGTCGCGGAATTTTTTGTTGTCGATTTTTGCATCGCCTGCCATAACAATTAAAGTCGGTTTTTCTTCTACTAAAAAAGAAAGTGTTTTTGCTATTCTGCAGCCTTGTGTTTTTAGGGCAATGGCTGCAAGTTCAACAGTTGCGCTGGACTCGTCAAGTTCAAGAATGCGGGATTCAAGAGCAAACTGAGCAAAATATTTTTTTACATTTTCTAAAGACATTGTTTTTACCTTCGTTGCACAGAATTATAGCGAAATATAAAAAGTGTGTGGCGAAGAATAGAAGAAAAGACGCATAAATTAAATTCTGTTTTTGAACTAATCAAAAATTTTTAAGTGCCGAAAATAAGACAATAGAAGAACTGTTGGAGAACTTGGATAAAAGCACATTTATGGGGGATAAAAAATGGGATTTATGAACAATGCTTATACGGCTTATCAGAACACGGGAATAAAAACTGCCAGCCAGGGCAAACTTGTCGTTCTGCTTTATGAAGGCGCCGTAAAAAATCTTACAGCAGCGCGCGAATGTTTTAATGCAGAAGGCAGGATTGAAGCCAAAAATATAGAAAAATTCGGCAACTTTGTAATGAAGGCTCAGGACATTATAAGTGAACTGCAGGCAAGCCTTAACATGCAGCAGGGTGGACAGATTGCAACAAATTTAATGTCACTTTACATATATTTTAATCAGGAACTGATGTCTGCAAACATCAGCAAGGATATAAAAAAGCTTGATTTTGTACTCAATATGATGAAGCAGCTTTCTGAAGCCTGGAATCAGGCGGCAAACAGTCAGGCTAACGCCCCGGCAAACAATCACGTAGCCGGTGGACTGAACATTGAGGGGTAAATTATGCAGTTGACTCAGGAAGAAATTGCAGAAAGAGTTGCAATTTTAAAAAGATTCCGCACTCTTCTTGAACAGCAGAGAAACAAGTTTAAAGAATATCTGCACGTGCTTGAGTGCCAGCAGGACAAAATTGAACTTGAAGATGGAGATGCACTTTTTGCTCATGCAGAACTTGAACAGCAGATTGTTGCAAATATTTCAAGTTTGCAGAAAGTAATTGAGCCAATGCAGTCAATGTACAATGCGGTTGCTTCTGGTCCGGAAGTTTCTTTAATCGACAAAAAAAGCGTACAGCAAATGCAGTCGGAACTTTCAGAGCTTCAGCAAAAGGTTCTTGCTCAGAATGCAAAAAATCAGGATCTTTTGAAAATTCACCTTGAACAGGTAAAGCAGCAGCTTGCTTCAATACACAAAGCAAATCCTTATGTCGGAAAACGTTCTGTCTATGCAAAGGAATCTTCTGTAAAAAGCACATTTGCAATTGAAGCGTAATTTGTTTGTAAAAGAGCGCAAATTTTATTATATTTATACCACAATAGAACCCATCGACAATTTTTTTGAGGAATAAATGAGCGAACTCCAGACAAACGAACAGAATAAAGATTCTCTTGAGCCGGAAACAAAAAATCAGGAAGAACAGAAAAAAGAAAATTCTGATAAATCTGACGAAAAAAAGAAGGCAAAAGAGCAGAAAGATAAAAAAAAGCAGGAATTGCAGAATCAGCAGGATTTTGATCCTTACAGTTTTTTTAAGCTTTCGATAGATGAGCCTTCCGGCGACAACGGAAACAAAAATGGAAAAAAGCCTTCTCGCTTTCCGTTCCTTACAGCCCTTACACTTACTCTGTTAGCACTCGGTTTTATAAATCTTTTTATGATGCCAAAACCGGACAACACAATTCCTTTTTCTCAGTTTAGAAAACTTGTAGAAGACGGCGAAATTGTCCGCGTAGAAATGGGCGAAAGCACATTTACAGGTTACGGTCCAGAAATTGCAAAATCAGACATAGCCGATTCTCAAAATGCCGTTTCTGAAAAAAATGAAAATCCATTTTTGCAGAACATTCAGATTTTGCGCCAGCGTTCTCAAAAAGAAGTTTCTAACAGAAATGTTTACAGAACAACCGGTGTTTTAATGCAGGATTTTATTTCGCTCTTAAACCAAAAAGGCGTTGAATATAAATTTGTCGTAAAACAGTCTAACTGGTTTATTCAGCTTTTGTTGAATCTTGCCTTTCCAATGGCAATTCTCCTTTTAATGTACTTTCTTATTTTCCGCAAAATGGGCGGTGGCGTCGGTGGAATGGGCTCAATTTTTGGAGTTGGCGGAAGCCGTGCCAAGTCTGTTGAAGAAGGAAAAGTAAAAACCCGCTTTGCAGATGTTGCAGGCGTTGACGAAGCAAAAGAAGAACTTGTCGAAGTTGTAGACTTCTTAAAAGAACCAAAAAAATATACAGACATTGGTGGAAAAATTCCAAAAGGCGTTCTCCTTGTTGGACCTCCGGGAACTGGTAAAACCCTGCTTGCCCGCGCTGTAGCCGGAGAAGCTGGAGTTCCGTTCTTTAGTATTTCTGGTTCAGACTTTGTAGAAATGTTTGTCGGTGTCGGTGCAAGCCGTGTGCGCGATTTGTTCCGTCAGGCCCGCGAAAAAGCTCCCTGCATTATTTTTATTGACGAAATCGATGCACTTGGTAAAAGCCGCATGAACGGTTACGGTGGCGGTAACGATGAACGCGAACAGACATTAAACCAGCTTCTCGTAGAAATGGACGGTTTTGATAACGAAAAAGGACTTATTATTCTTGCAGCAACAAACCGTGCAGACATTCTTGACCCGGCACTTTTGCGTCCTGGCCGCTTTGACCGTCAGGTTCCTGTTGAAAAGCCAGATGTAAAAGGCCGCGAAGCAATATTAAAGATTCACGCTAAAAACGTAAAAATTGATAAAGATGTTGACTTTGTTTCTGTTGCCCACGGAACTGTAGGTTTTGCCGGTGCAGATCTTGCAAACGTTGTAAACGAGGCTGCCCTTATGGCAGTTCGCAATGGCCGCAAAAAAGTTACGATGGAAGACTTTAACGAAGCCATCGATAAAGTAAGCATCGGCTTAAAAAAGAAGAGCCGCAAGGACAATAAAAAAGAAATGCGCCTTGTTTCTGTTCACGAAACAGGACACGCCCTTGTTGCAGCCTTTACTCCGGACTTTGCGCCTGTAAATAAAATTACTGTTGTTCCTCGCAGCCACGGCGTTGGTGGTTTTACTCAATACCGCGAAGAAGAAGAAAAGAATTTTATGACCCGAAAGGACATTATAAACGAGGTTGACAGTTGTCTTGGTGGTCGTGCAGCAGAACAGATTGTTCTTGGAGATATTTCTACTGGAGCTTCTAACGATATTGCACGTGCAACTGAGCTCATTAAACGCATGATAACCGATTACGGTATGTCGGCTAAGTTTAAGAATATGACTCTCGGCAAAGGTGTTTTAGGACATCAGGGGGCTGACCCTAATATTTATCGTGAATTCTCCGAAGAAACCCAGCGTTATGTTGACGAAGAAATCGCAAAAATCATGGAAGAACGCTATTCTTATGTTGTTGAACTTTTAAGCAAACACAAAGATCTTCTTGAATTTATTGCAAACCGCCTGCTCGAAATAGAAACAATGGACGGAAGCGAATTCTACGAAATCGTAAAGGGCGAAGCTCATTGTCTTGAACTTGCACAAAAGGCAAAGGACTCGCAGTCAAACGACCAGAATGCGCCACAGTCAGACGCAGCCGAAACTGCAAAAACAGACGAAGCAAACACTGAACCTTCTGCAACAGACAGCAAAGAAAGTGCAGCGCAGTCATCTGGCGCCCAAAATGCAGCTGACGCACAAGAGACAAACGACGTTCCAAACGCCTGATAGTTGAATCTTAAAGATTTGTAGATTTTTAGAAAAATTACGGATTGAATACGGATTATGAAAAAAATATTAATTTTAACGGGGCTTCTTTTAGCTGGAATTTCTGCTTTTTCGCAGGGAATTTTAACGGCAGCAGCGTTTTTTCAGACTGTTTCTGAAAATTATGGAAAAATTGAAGACTACGAAGCTGACATGGTAATTAAGGCTTCTAAAAACGTAATGGAAGGACATGTAAGTTTTAAACGTCCAAACCTTTTGCGCATTGATTTTTCAAAACCATCAGACCAGGTAATCTGTTTTAACGGCGACATGCTTACAATTTATCTTCCAGGTTCAGCCGCAATCTTAAATCAGAGTGTTGAGTCCAGCGGAACTGGCAGTGCAGCAAACCTTGCAACTCCACAGGGGCTTGCCCTTATGAGCCGCTACTATTCTGTTGCTTACGAAAGTGGCCAGGAACCAGTTGGGCTCGAAGACGGAAGCACAGAACTTGTCGTAAAACTTGTTTTGAGCCGCCGTAATACTTCGGAAGCATTCCGCTATATAAATGTTGCAATTCAACCGGATACAAAATTAATCCGCAGAATTGAAGCAATTACGCCGCAGAACGAAAAATTTCAATTTGATTTTTCAAATTATTCAATCAATAAAGGAATTTCAGACCAGCGCTTTATCTACGATCCGCCGACTTCTGCAAATAATTACAACAACTTCTTATTTACAGAACAATAATCATTTCGGAGAAGAAAAATGGAAAGTTATGGCGAACTTTTAAAAAATAAGCGTGAAGAAAAAAATCTGGATTTTGAAACAATTTCCAGAGAAACTACGATTACAACATATTATCTTAAAGCTCTCGAAGAAGAAGATTCTTCTGTTTTCCCGGGAGAACCTTATCTTGTCGGCTTTTTAAGAAATTATTCAGAATATTTGGGGCTCGATCCTGCCCGTTTGCTTCAACTTTACAGGGCAAAAACCTTGCAGGAGTCTCCTGTTCCGGACGGACTTATTGCCCGTAGACGGCCGGTGTTTTTAATTCCGCTGATTGTTTTTATTTGTGTCCTTGTTTTAGGAGCAGCCGTTTTTTTAACGCTGTTTTTTATGAACAGGAATGCAGAAAAAAGAGAACTTGCGCAGATTCAGGAAAAGACGGTTGTTTCTAAAAAATATGAATTAAACGAAAAACCTCTTTCTGCCAGGCTTTACAAGGGCGATCAGCTTATTTTAGGAACAAAAACCGGCGACATCGTTCTTACAGTTGCTCAGACGGAAGGCACACTTGCTCTCGAAACTCCCGCCGGCGTTCAGCATGTTGAACTTTCGGAAGAAGTTGAACTTGACGTAGACGGAGATTCAACTGCAGAAATAATCGTTTATGTTTCTGACGTTTCTGCGGAAGGCAATGACCGTGGTGCTGAAGCAAAAATCATGCTCAAAAATGCAGCAAATGTGGCAATCGGAGCTACAAAAACTTCAGAAATTCCTAGCATCGAAGAACTTCCGGCAAATCAAAAAAGAACAGTTATTCTTGAAGACACACGCGCTTATCAGTTTACAGTTCGCGCAGACTTCCGTGCCGGTTGTCTGTTCAGATATAAAATTGACCGCAAGGACGCTGTAGAAGATTATCTTGCAAACGGCGACACCGTAAACATGACGGCAAGCAACGGAATCCGCATCGGGGCTTCTAACGGAAACACTGTAAAACTGCAGGTAATTGCCGCTTCTAAAACTTATGACCTTGGCATAACAAAGGCTGGTCAGGTAATTGTTCAGGATATCCGCTGGATCAAAGATACTGACGGAAAATACAAACTGGTGGTAAGCGAAATTGACTAAGTTTTTTATAGATCAGCACGGTTGTGCAAAAAATCAGGTTGATGGCGAGATCTTAATTTCTCACTTAATCGGAACAAACGACTGGCAGCAGACTTTTAACCCGCAGGAAGCAGATTTAATTATTGTTAATTCCTGCGGTTTTATTGAATCTGCAAAAACAGAATGTCTTAATGCTGTTTTAAATGCCAGAAAAGATTATCCAAATGCAAAAATTCTCCTTGCCGGCTGTCTTGCTGAACGTTACGCAAAAGAATTAAACGAAAGTTTACCAGAAGCAGACGGATTTTTTGGTAACGGCGATCTCGAAAAAATCGTAATTACTGCAAAAGAAGTAATGGAAAACAAACGCCCTGTACACAAATTTGCTCAAAAAGGTGTTTGCGGGGCAAATAGAAACCTTCTTTTGTCTTTTGCAGGAACTGCATTCGTAAAAATTACGGAAGGCTGCAACAACCGCTGTACATTCTGTGCAATTCCAATTATCCGTGGAGAACTCAGATCCCGGCCTGCTCAGGAAATCCTTGACGAAATAAAACAGCTTTTAGAAAAAGGCGTTTACGAAATAAACTTAATTGGTCAGGACTTAGCAGCCTACGGCACAGGAAGCCATGACAATGTTTTTGGAACTGGCCGCACTTATCTTCCTCTTGGAACTCCAGGCAGCGACGAAGAAATTGCAAGTGGTACAACCGGAGAATCCGGACTTTGCACTTTGCTTAAAAAAATTTCTCAGCTCGAAGGAACTTTCCGCCTTCGCCTGCTTTATATTCATCCGGATCATTTTAATGCAGACATTTTGCCTGTAATAAAAAACGACGAAAGAATTCTCCCTTATTTTGACATTCCTTTCCAAAGTGGCGACGACCAGGTAATTCCACGAATGCACCGCACCGGAAACCACGAAAAATACAAGTCTGTAATCGAAAATATCAGGGAATTTTTCCCGGACGCTGCAATCAGAACAACTTTCCTTGCCGGATTCCCAGGAGAAACCGACGAACAGGCAGAAAATACTCTGAATTTCTTAAAAGAAATACGCACAGACTGGTCAGGCTGCTTTCCGTATTCAAGAGAAGACGACACTCCGGCTTACAGTTTTAAAAAACAGGTTCCTGCTAAGGTTGCAAAAAGCCGTGCAGAAAAACTGGTTGCACTTCAGGAAGAAATTACCTGCGAGCGTTTAAAAAACCGTTGTGGCAAAGATTATGACGTTTTAATCGAAGAAGTTCTTGCAGAAAATAAAGATGCTCCGGAAGAAGGAATTGCAATTGGCCGAGCATGGTTCCAGGCTCCGGAAGTCGACGGCTCTGTCGTTGTAAATTATGATCGCTCTTTGCCAGAAGAAAAAAAGGCCGTCGTTTCGGGCAGGCTTGTGCGCGTTCATATAAACAGTGCCGGAAGCGTAGACTTAAACGGCGACTTTGTTTGCGACAGCCCTCTTAATGCAAAAATAAAGCAGTCAAAACTCCGCTTTGCCCAGGAAATTGAACAGTAGGACTTAAGAATGGAAGAATTCTTAAAAACGCTCAACCCTCAGCAGCGCGCTGCAGTTGAACACGAAGGCTCTCCGCTTTTGATTCTTGCGGGGGCCGGCTCTGGAAAAACCCGCGTAATTACGACAAAAATTGCGTATTTAATTGCAGAACGCGGAGTTGACCCTTACCAGATTCTTGCGGTTACATTTACAAAAAAAGCGGCAAACGAAATGCAGCAAAGGGCAGTTGCTCTCGAAGGGCGGGCCACTTACTGTCAGATTCGTACGTTCCACTCGTTTGGTGCCTGGTTTTTAAGACTGAATGCTTCTGCCGCCGGCGTTGATCCAAATTTTACAGTTTACGATGATGACGACATGGTTACGCTTCTTTCAAAAGCAAATCCGCAGATTCAGCGTAAACAGGCAACTCATTTTGCCCATTTAATAAGTCTTTGCAAGGATTACGGACTTTTAGCCGAAGACGAAGAAAAAATCTATCAGTTAATGAATTCTCTTGGCGAAGCTCTCGACCCTCAGGATGATTTTCCGAAAATTTATTCAAATTATACAAAGCGCCTGCGCGAAACCGGCAACGTCGATTTTGGTGATTTAATTTTACTTCCAATGCTCGTTCTCGAAAAAAATGAGCAGGTCCGCGCATATATTCAAAACCGTTTTAGAATCATAATGGTTGACGAATATCAGGATTCCAACGTTGCACAGTTCAGGCTGTTAAAGGCTCTTACTGGTCCGCAGACCTATGTTTGTGTTGTTGGCGACGACGATCAGTCAATTTATAAATTTCGCGGGGCGGAAGTTCAAAACATTTTGCAATTTAAAAATGTTTTTCCGGGAACAACGATTATCCGTCTCGAAAGTAATTACCGCTCAAAATCGCAGATTCTTGAAGTTGCAAACGACGTTATAAAAAATAATTCGGACAGACTTGGCAAAACTTTAGTTGCAGAACGCGGAGACGGAAAAAAGCCTGTGCTTGCTTTTATGCCGGATCAAAATGAAGAAACTCAGTTTTGTGCCGACCTTGTTGAACAAACTCACGAACGTGGCGTGCCTTACAGCGACTGGGCAATCCTTTACAGAACAAATGCACAGTCAATGGGTTTTGAGTCTGAATTCTTACGACGAAAAATTCCATATCGCGTAGTTGGTTCTCTAAAATTCTACGAACGCGAAGAAATTAAAGACATTCTTGCTTATCTGGCCCTTCTTGCAAATCCTCGTGACGAAATTGCATTCCGCAGAATTATAAATAAACCAGCCCGCGGAATCGGAAACGCTTCTCAGGACAAACTTGTAGATTTTTACCGTCAGCAGTATTTTGCGCAGAATCAGGATGAACAGTCAGCAGGCGATACAGAAAAGCCTGTAAATTATGTTGAATCCTGCCGGGCAAATGCAAACACTTTTTCTAAAAAAGCCCGTGAAGGAATTAATTCATTTGTCGAAATAATGGATTTGTTTACTCAGAAAATAAAAGAAAATATCTGTGCCAAAGACGAAAACGACAGAATTACTTTAGAAAAAGAGAATATAAAAAAACTTACAGAAACAAGGGCACAACAGGCACTTTTAGAAGATTCAATTTTGGAAGAAGTTGATTTATCAAAAGGCGAAACTGCAGAAACTGCGACAACAGCCGAAGAAAAAATTCAAAATGTCGAAAAGCTTTCGGTTTTAGTTGAATTTATTGCAGAAAAATCAGGCTTAAAAACTTATTATTCAGAAAAAGACGAAATTTCAGGAACTCAGAGAAATTCAAATATTCAGGAACTGGCAAATTCCGCTGTTTTTTATGATTCAACAAGACAGGGCTTGCTCGATTTTTTGGATCATATTGAATTAGACAGAACTCTTGAACTTGCAGACGAAGACACAGAATCAGATTGCGTTACCTTAATAACACTGCATAACACAAAAGGTCTTGAGTTTAGCCGAGTCGTAATTACCGGCATGGAATTTGGAATTTTTCCGCGACAGGACAAATATGGCAGCGAACTAGAAGAAGAACGCCGGCTTTGTTATGTTGGAATTACCCGGGCAAAAGACGAACTTTACATGACAGCGTGTTCAAAGCGCATAATGTACGGAAGAATTGAATACATGGGACCGAGCCCGTTTTTACAGGAAATTAACCCGGACAGACTAAAAATCTTAGGACATATTCCATTTGGATTTAAGAAAAGTTCATCGGCAAAGGCTGTCAGTTCTCATAACGGAGATTTTGGTGAATTAGGCCTGAGCCATCCCGACACTCAGACAGACCCGATAAAGCGCAAATATTGCCGGGGAACAAAAATTTTTCATGACGATTACGGCTATGGAATGATTGTTTCTTCGACAACGACAGACGACGATCAGTACGCAGTTACAATACAGTTCGAAAACGGCGGAATAAAAAGATTTTTACCAAAGTATCAGGAAAAAAGCTTGCAGGTAATAAAAGAATAGATTACAGGCGCGCCCCCGTGTCATTCCCGCACTCGCCTCTGATATGTCATTATCGGGCTTGACCCGATAATCTATTCCCTGGTCAAGCCAGGGAATGACGGTGAACTGGAGCATCGTCGTGTTTTGACACAGTGCCATTATCGTGCTCGCCACCGTGTCATTCCCGCACTTGATGCGGGAATCTATTACAAAAAAGAGATTCCCTGGTCAAGCCAGGGAATGACAAGGTAAGTCGACCGTGAATGACATAGAACTCAAGATGAGGGAATGACGGTGTACCGGGGGATTGTCGGCCACCCTATTTTGCAAACTTCTTTTTAATAACAATCAATGTTGCAAACAACAAGGCAATTCCCACAACGAGCGAAATTGCAGAGCAGGCAACGATATTCATGTTAGAAGTTAAGCCGGCAACAATGTAAGTTACAAACGAAACCGAAGCAACTGTGAGAGCGTACGGAAGCTGAGTTGAAACGTGGTTTACGTGTTCGCACTGAGCACCTGCACTTGCCATAATTGTTGTGTCGGAAATTGGAGAAATGTGGTCTCCACAAACAGCGCCAGCCATACATGCAGAAATAGAAATAATTCTTAAAGAACCTTCTGGGAATGCTGCAATACAGATTGGAATCAAAATACCAAAAGTTCCCCAGGAAGTTCCTGTTGCAAATGCAAGGAAACAGGCAATTACAAAGATAATTGCAGGAAGAAGCATCTGTAATTTTCCGGCAGAGCCAGAAACAATACCAGCAACAAATTCTTTTGCACCAAGACTGTCTGTCATTGATTTTAATGTCCATGCAAGACACAAAATCAAAATAGCAGGAACCATTGCTTTAAAACCGTCAGTAAGGCAGGCCATTGCAGATTTAAAAGTAATTACTTTGCGCACAAGATACCATACAAGCGAAATACAAAGACCAATCAGCGAACCAATTACAAGACCAACAGAAGCATCTGAGTTTGCAAATGAGTCAACAAAGTTTAAGAAAGTGTCGCCCTGGCTGAAAAATCCGCCTGAATAAATCATTCCAAGAACACAGAAAACAATCAAAATTGCGATTGGAACAACGAGGTCGCTAACCTGACCTTTTTTAGTTCCGTCGTTTTTCTGAGCTTCAATTTCTTCTTCAGTTACAATGTCTTTGTTGTTTATGATTTCTTTTGCTTTTTCGTATCTCGACATTTCGCCATATTCAAAACGCATTAAAACAATTGCAAAAAGCATAATGATTGTAAAAAGAGCGTAAAAGTTGAATGGAATTGCTTTGCAGAAAAGTGCAAGACCGTTTTCACCTTCGGTAACAAAACCAGAAACGGCAGCAGCCCAAGAAGAAATCGGAGCAATAATGCAGATAGGAGCGGCAGTTGAATCAATCAAATACGAAAGCTTTTCTTTACTAACACCGTATTTGTCCGTCACAGGCTTCATTACAGAACCAACAGTAAGACAGTTAAAGTAGTCGTCAATAAAAATTAAAATACCGAGACAGATTGTAGCAATCTGAGCGCCAATCTTTGTCTTAATGTGTTTTTTAGCCCAGTTACCAAATGCAGCAGAACCACCAGCCTTGTTCATTAAGGCAACCATAGTTCCAAGCAAAACTAAAAATACAAGAATACCAACATTGTAACTGTCAGAAATACAAGAAATTAAACCATAACTTGCAGTGTCATCACCTTCGCCAACTGTGTTGTTGAGCAAGTGTGCAATAAAACCTGCAAAACCAGTTCCTGCACTGAATGCGTAAAAAACAGCACCAATTACAATGCCAATAAAAAGTGAAGAATAAACTTCCTTAGTAATCAATGCCAGCACAATTGCCACGACGGGCGGAACCAGCGACCAGAATGTACCAATCAAATTCATTTTGAAAAAAATCTCCTTAAAATTTTTAAAAATTAAAAAAGTTGAATGTTAAAAGCTAAAAACTAAAACTGTTTTACCCTTATTTTGCCAGAGACGAAAAGTTTGTTTCGAGCGGTTTTGTAATACCGTCTGCAGCGAGTTTTTCGAGAACTGCAATAGCGTAGTCGAGCTCATCAAGCGAACTTGCAGTAACGTAAGTTTTTACCTGTTTTAATGCGCTGATTGCTTTTTCGTTTGTCATAAAGAACCTCCAGAAAAATTATTGGCCAGAATTTAAAAGCCTATTCTATATTATCAGCACTAAAAACAGAAAAATATATAAGATTGCACAAAAAAAGTTGAATTTCGCCTAAAAAAGGTGATTTGTAAGGAGAATCACATAAGTTTCGTATTCCCTGGGGCAATGCTCAGATAAAATCGGCAAGATGTAATTTGCTGTATTTTTAGACTTTTTAATGTCGGAAAAAGTAAAAATGATAAAAAATTAGACTGGAAATTTTAGAGATTTCTGATTTATAACAACAATTTTTATTATTATAACTATAACAATGTCGTAATAGTCCAAAAAAAAGTATGCACAGTGTTGCGCGTTTTTATAAACAATAATAACGGACTTTTTATCTTTGCACAGAAAGTCGAAAAACAAAAACGTGCTTTTTTTATACAAAAAGTTAAGGGGAAAAAATGAAAAAGTATCTGTTAAAAACTGTCGTTTCGGCAGTTTTGGGCTTTTCGTTGATCTTTGCAGGCTGCTCTGCAGATGACGGTGGCTCAGGTGGCTCAAATGCCGTTATTTCCGGTGTTTCGTTAAAAGCTGCAGACAATGTAACTTCGATTGCTGCTGACGGAACAGTAAAGCTTACAGCAACTGTAACTGGCGAAAACTTAAGCGATTCACAAATTACTTATGTATGGAGCGTTGATAGCGAGAATTATGCTTCTTTGGACGGAGATTCTTTATCTTCGGTAAAATCGAAGACCGCAGAAAAAACTCTTACAGCAAAAAACGAAACAGAAAGTGAACAGACTGTAAAAGTTACAGTAAAGGTTTACTTAACTTCGGAAACAATACAAGAAGATTCAATTGAATTAAAAATTGCCGCAAAAGAAACAACTTCAACAGACACAGAGAGCGGAAGTTCTTCGTCTAGCTCAGAAAGCACAGATACAGGATCATCTGGCTCAGACAGTGGTTCTACAGAAAGTTCTGGAGACTCATCATCTAGTGGTTCATCTTCAACAGAAAGCGAAAGTGGAAGTTCTTCATCTGGCACAGAAAGCACAGATACAGGATCATCTGGCACAGACAGCGGTTCTACAGAAAGCTCTGGAGATTCATCTTCTAGTGGCTCATCTTCAGAAACAGAAAGTGGAAGCGTTTCTGTAACAGTTACCATTGACGGCTCTGTAAGCTGCACAAAATGTGGCAAAACTTATGAGCTTAAATCTCAGGCAGAAAGCTGTGAGCACTACAAATGCGAAACCTGCGGAACTGCTTATTATTCACAGGCCGAGCTTGACGAATGTACTTCTCACGTAACTGTAATCTTTAAGGACAGCGACGACGGCACAAACGAAACTGTTACAAAGGTAATTAAATCTGGCACAACAGTAATTGCTCCAGACTGGACAAAAGAAGGCTTTACATTAAGCTGGCTGACAGAAAGCGAAAGTGAATACGACTTTGACGATCCATTAAGCGTTGCAGACGGTGACTCAGAAACAACTGTAACATTTACTGCAAAATGGACAACAACTTACACAGTTACATTTAAAGACGAAAGCGGCACAAATGCAGACGAAACTGTAGCTGTAATTTCCGGAGAAACTGTAGAAACTGTTCCAGAATGGACAAGAGAACATTACTCACTGACGGGCTGGACTTCTAGTGTAGAAGGACTTACTACAGATTCTGCAATTACGGCAGACGTTACATTTACAGCAGTGTGGACAGAAGACGCAAAATACGCAGTAACATTCGTGGATTCTGACGGAACAAATACAGAAGAAACCCAGAGCGTTTACACTGGCGAAAAGGCAAATGTTCCAGACTGGACAAAAGAAAATTATGTCTTGAGCTGGACTAGCAGCGTAGAAGGATTAACAACAGATTCTGCAATTACAGCAGATGTTACATTTACAGCTAACTGGACAGAAAAGCCAAAATGTTCAAACTGTGGAACACATTACGACACAGAAACAGAAGCAGAAAATTGCTCAAAAGAAGAAGGTTGTCCAAAATATGGTGCTTTGACAACAATTACATTTAGTGGAACAAAAACTGCTTCGGCTTCTTCGGATAATGAAACAATTACAGTTTCTATGACAGGAAATATAAAGAGTGGAGCAACGCTTACTTACAATGGTGTAATTTACGATCCAATCATAAAAATGGAAAGTTCAACCGTTGTTACAATTTCTGGTGCTGCTGGAAAAACAGTAAAAGTTGTTTGCGATGCTGCAAAGGCAATAAAGTATAATAATTCTACAAAGGAAACTGCTGTTGCTGACGGAACTGCTTATGTTGCAACATTTACAGCTCCTGATGGAGATAGCTTTACAATCAATAAAGGCGACTCTATGAATGTAGGTGTAATCTTTATCGAATAATAAAAAAAGCGTTAGGGGGTGCAGGGGCGCCACAGGCGTTCTGCTGACGGTCTGTATTCACTGGGAAAATGCCCGGTTGGCTGTTGGCCGTGCCATGGACGGCACTCAAAGACAGATGAGCGCAAGAAATGCGCAGCATTTTTTGCCTGACAGGATGTCAGCAGAATGTAGCGCGTAAGACGCGGAACCCCGAAACACCCGACCGCCGCTTGCGGCGGGAACGCCCCCAAAAAAAACAAAAAAAAAGGAAAAATTATGAAAAGATTTTCTGGATTTATAAAAAAAGTTGCCAGTTTGGCTGCGGCTGTGTTCCTTGGATTTGGAACTTTTGGCTGTTCTGCAATTGATAATGCAGATACGGGAACTGTTGTTCTTAATTTTGCTCGTTCTGCTACAAGCGGATATACATACGAATATTCAAATATTTCGTTAAAGTATGCGGCAGACGGAGGAAGTGCAAAAAGTGCAGGTTCGTGGTCTACCAAAGATGAACTTGAAAAGGCTACAATTTCGATTCCGGCTGGAACTTATACTTTTACTCTTGGTGCAACTATTACAATAAAATCTGGCGACGAAGAACTGGAGTCTGATACTTATTCTGCAGAAACAACTGGAACTGTTACTGCTAATGAGGCGACAGAACTCAATTTTACGTTAAAAAGAAGCAGTTCAACTGACAGTTCTAGCTCTGATAGCGAAACAATCACTAAAGGAACAGAAAACGAAGACGGCACTTACACAATTTTAAACTGGCTCGCAAGTGACTATACATTTACAACAGAAACTTCTAGTACAGATGTTTCTGGAAGTTTTGGAGATGTTACTGTAAGCAATGCAAAAGGAAAGGCTGGTAATGAATACATTCAGCTTAGTAAGAGCAATGGAACTTTAACTTTTAAGGCTCCAGCAAATACTTCAAAAATCGTAGTTAATGCAAAATGCGGTTCAAGCAGTGCAACTTCGTGCAGTATTACTCTTTCTGGTTCTACATATTCAAAAGAAGAAACTGCAAGTTCTGATTATGCAGACATTGTTTTTGAACCTGTTTTTGAATCAGAAAATGACAATGACGCAATTACTGTAACTGTAAAAAATACAGATTCTTCAAGTTCGCTTAATGTAAAATCTGTTACTGTTTATGCACCAACTGCATGGACAACTACAACTAGCAGTTCATCTTCTTCTAAAACAGATTCTGCAAATTCTGAAAACTATGAAGAAACTGGCGATGTTACAGTTGATATGTCTGTAACAACAGAAGGCACTGTTTCTGGTAGCTCAGTTAGTGTTAAAAAGGCTGAAGGCTGGCTTAACTCGGCTTATGTTATTTTTGATGACAGCGCAGATTCTTACACAATTACTTGTGACGGAACTGCTGTTGACGCAGAACTTTTGCGCCATTACTCAACTTACAAATTTAATGAAAACTCTTACTCAGACGGACAGACAACCTGGACTGAAAATTCTTATTCTAATGTTTGCCGTGTTGATGTTCTTGGTCTTGCTGCGGGCGAACATACAATTTCCATTACTCCAGAAGGCGGAGAAGCAACAGAAGTAAAAGTTACTGTTCTTAACCATGATCGTTCTGGTTTTGCATTCTCTGGTTCTGACACTCCAGGCGCATACAACAAAGACGGAACTTTAAAATCAAATGCAAAAGTTATTTATGTTACAAAAGACACTGCAAAAACAGTTTCTCTCGACATTACAAACTCAAAGGGCGTTACAACAACATATACAGGTTTGCAGAATATTTTGAGAAACGCTGTTCTTAAAAATTCTGCTTCTGATCTTTCTTTGGACATTCGCGTAATAGGAAAACTTTCTATTAGCGATTTGGACGCTTATGATTCTTCTGCTGAAGGTCTTTGCATTAAGACCAATGTGAACGCTTCAAAAAATCCTGTTCCTGTTACAATTGAAGGCGTTGGCCATGATGCGACAATCTGGGGATTCGGACTTTTTGCAAGAGATTCTTCCCTTGTTGAAATTTCGAATCTTGGAATTATGTGCTTCCTTGATGACGGAATTTCTCTTGATACGAGCAACTATTATACTTGGGTTCACAACGTTGATGTTTTCTACGGTTCAACAGGTGGAGACTCTGACCAGGCAAAAGGTGACGGTTCTCTTGACGTAAAAGGAAAATCTAACTGGCAGTCTTATTCTTATATTCACTTCTGGGACTCAGGAAAATCTTCTCTTTGTGGTATGAAGAGCGAAACAAACGATTCTCGCTTAACTTATCACCACAACTGGTTTGACCACTCAGACAGCCGTCATCCAAGAATCCGTACACAGACTGTTCATATTTACAACAACTACTTTGACGGAAATGCAAAATACGGTGTAGGTGTTACAATGGGAGCTTCTGCTTTTGTTGAACAGAATATTTTCCGCAATCCGCATGACCCGATGATGTCTTCAGGACAGGGAACTGATGCAACTGGCGACGGAACATTCTCTGGAGAAACAGGCGGAATCATAAAGGCATTTAATAATATGTTCTTCCAGCTTGGATACAACAATGTAAAATTCCAGTATGTTACAAATCTTGATACTGACGGAAATGACATTGACGCTTACGTTGTTACATCAAGAACAGATACAGTTCCTTCTAGCGTAACTGCAGTTTCTGGTGGCTCAGCTTACAACAATTTTGACACAAAGGAAGACTTGTATCTTGCTGACGGTTCTCTTACAGAACCAAAAGATGCTCTTACAAATGTTGTAAAATTTGCCGGTCGTCATAATCCAGACTTTGCATGGACTTTTGACAATGCAACAGAAGACGCAAATTACAGCTTAATCAAAGATTTAAAATCTGCTGTTGTGGCTTACGAAAATACAGGCCTTACAAAAATCGGTCAGTAGAATTTAGTAAACTAAAACAAATTTGCCGCCCGCGAGGGCGGTTTTTTTATGCAAAACATTGCATTTTCTTCTATTTTCTTTATCTTTTTTCCCATTCCATAAAAATGTGCTTTTTTGTAAAATAAGACTTATGAAAACCGTAGACGAAACAACTCTTTCTAATTTGCTTCAGCTCAGCCGTCTTTCTCCGGAAAGCACAGACATGGCAACGCTGAAAAAACAGGTTGACGAAATTGTCGGATATTTTGACATTCTTTCCAAATATGACGACTCCGAAAATCCTTATGACGCTTATCCTTCGACAGAGGCAGAAAAACTCCGCGAAGACGAGATTGTTGCGGGGCTTGATATTCCATCTCTCAAGCAGACAACAGACAAATTTATGGACGGATACTATCAGGTTCCAAAAGTGCTTGGAGAAGGCGCTTAATTTTTTTGTTTGGGCGCTCCCCGTGTACTCACGGGTCGGGCTTTGCAGGGTTCCGCCTTTCGGCTTCAATGTTTATTGCCATTCTGTCAATAAACATCGCCTGCGGCGCCCTTCCAATCCCTAGCGCAGCTAGGGACGTGAGCTTTTAGCGCACAGGTAAATAAAGAGTTTGCGAATGCAAACTCTCAGCGTATCAGTCGGCAGACTGATACGCCTAAATCCCTAGCGCAGCTAGGGCTGTGCGCTTTAGCGTAGATGCTTTTTTGTCATTATCGCACCTTGACCCGATAATCTAAATGGCATTTTGAACTTGAGACCAAAAAATATTCAGGAAAAAAATATGTTTTATACAATAAACGAAACTGTAGAAGCTTTAAAATCTGGAAACACAACTTCCGAAGATTTAGTTCGCTCTTCTATCGAAACTTTTGAAAAAGATAAAAATTCCGAAAAGCCGTTAAATGCTTTCCTTGAAATTTATGACGACGTTGCACAAAAGGCAAAAGATGCCGACGCAGAAATTGCCGCTGCAAGAGCAAATGGCACAATCGAACAGCTTTTTGATCAAAAGCCTCTTTTAGGCGTTCCTTTTGCCGTAAAAGACAATATTTCTGTAAAGGGCAAAAATCTTACCTGTTCTTCAAAAATCTTAAAGGGCTATCGCGCTCCTTACAACGCAACTGTTGTTGCCCGACTTTTAGACGCTGGCGCAATTCCTCTTGGAAGATGCAACCAGGACGAGTTTGCGATGGGCTCTTCAACTGAATATTCTGTTTACGGTCCAACACGCAATCCGATTAACCGCGACTATGTTTCTGGCGGTTCTTCCGGCGGTTCAACTGCCGCTGTTGCTGCAAACCAGGCTCTTTTTGGTCTTGGAACAGAAACCGGCGGTTCTGTGCGCCTGCCTGCTTCTTACTGCGGAGTTTACGGCTTAAAGCCTACTTACGGCGTTTTGAGCCGCTGGGGCGTTGTCGCTTACGGTTCTTCGCTTGACCAGGTTGGAATTATCGGCCACACACCGCAGGACATTGCAACTCCTCTTTCTTTAATGTCTGGAGTTGATTTTTACGACGACACTTCTGCTGACCTCCCGTCTTCGAACGAACTTAAAAAATTAAAGGCAATTGATGTTTCAAAACTCAAGATTGCAGTTCCAAAGCAGTTTGAAGAGTCAAAAGGAATGGACAGTGACGTTGCTAAAGTTTTTGCCGACGTAAAAGAATGGTTTATTTCTAAGGGAGCCAAAATCGAAAGCGTTGACCTTCCGATTCTGGACGCTTCGATTGCTTCTTACTATGTAATTGCGCTTTCCGAAGCTGCTTCTAACCTTAGCCGTTTTGACGGAATCCGCTACGGAAACCGTGTAGACAACGAAAACGGCTACGATCAGCTTTATATTGACACTCGTTCTGACGGATTTGGTCCGGAAGTTAAGCGCAGAATTATAATCGGAAACTATGTTCTTTCTGAGCAGTTCTCTGGCGACACTTACAAAAAAGGCATGAGTGTGCGCGCTCGTATCCAGAGAGAAATTGCAAAGCTTTTTGAAAGCTACGATTTGATTCTCTGCCCGACCTGTCCTACTGCAAGCTTTAAGCTTGGCTCAAAAGTAGACGACCCTCTCGAAATGTATTTGAGCGACCTGTTCACGACGTTTGTAAACCTTGCGCGCATTCCTTCTGTGTCTGTTCCGGCTGGCTTTACTTCTAAGGAAAACAAAAACGCAAGCGGAATGCCTGTCGGAATCCAGTTTGCAGGAAAAATGTTTGACGAATTAAAAATTCTGCAGACAGCCCAGGCGTGGGAAGAAGACCACAAAGGCTGCGGAATTCCTGTAAAGGATTAACTGTTGCGCTAGGGGGTGTAGTGGCGGCGAAGCCGTTGCGGAACGGAGCCAGGCGAAGTGAAGCAATGTAGCACGGAAGTGCGGAACCACGAAACACCCGACCCGAACGAATGTGAGGGGAGCGCCCGAAAACTTTTTGAGTAAATGGTGGAGAAAAATATATGGCAGTTGAAAAATATGAAATCGTAATCGGATGCGAAATCCATACTCAGCTTTTGACTAAGACCAAGGCTTTTTGTGCCTGCGAAAATAAATACGGCGGAATGCCAAATACTCGTGTCTGCCCGGTTTGCCTGGGACTTCCTGGCGCAATGCCTCGTATTTCTAAGGGCTATGTTGAGCTTGGAGCTGTTGCAGGAATGGCTTTGAACTGTAATATTGCGCGTTTTACAAAATTTGACCGCAAGCATTATTTTTATCCGGATTTGACGAAGGGCTATCAGATTACTCAGTACGATATTCCTCTTTGTATGGACGGTCATGTTGATCTTCCTCTTTCGCATTATTCAAAAGACGAGCAGGAAGGCGGAGCAAAATTTAGACCGAACAATTTTAAGGGTGAAAACTGCATTGTAGAAAACGAAGGCAAAAAATACCGCCGTGTGCGCATTGAACGCATTCACCTTGAGGAAGACGTTGGTAAGTCGCTCCACTTGCCTGGAAAGCACTCTTACATCGACTACAACCGCTCTGGAACTCCTCTTATCGAAATTGTAACAAAGCCTGACATGACTTCTCCTGAAGAAGCGGCTCTTTTTATGCAGACTGTTCAGGAAATTTTGCGCTATGTAAAAGTTACAAACGGAAACCTCGAAGAAGGAAATATGCGCTGTGACGCAAATATTAACCTTAATGTCTGGGAAGACGGAAAACTTTATCATACGCCGATTTCTGAAATTAAAAACCTTAACTCGTTTAAGTCGATCCGCGAGGCGTGCGCTTACGAAGCAAAAAGACAGCTTAAGGAATTTGAAGAAGACAGGCAGGAATTTAACCCTGGCTACAAAAACACAATGAACTGGGACGAGGACAAGGGCGTAACTCAGATTATGCGTACTAAAAACTCGTTTGTTGACTATCGTTTTGTTGTTGAGCCTGATATTAAGCCGTTCAAAGTAAACGAAGAACTGATCAGCCGTGCAGAAGGCCGCGTTGGAGAATTGCCGGAAGCTAAGAGAATCCGTCTGCAAAAGCAGTTCGGACTTTCTGATTTTGATGTTGAAACTTTGACTTCTACCCGTGAACTTGCGCTCTGGTTTGAAGAAGCTGCAAAGGGTGCAAAGGACGTTAAAAAGGTTGCCAACTGGATTCTTGCGGAACTGCTGGCAGTTTTAAACGAGCAGAGAAAGGCAATCACCGAAGTGAATATTACTCCGGCGCACATTACAGAGCTTGTAAACGCAATTGCGGACAAAAAAATCTCTAATGCGCAGGGAAAAACTGTTTTTGCGAAAATGCTCGAAAATTCAAAAATGCCGTCTGAAATTATCAAGGAAGAAGGCATGGAAACTGTTTCTGACGCAGGCGCAATCGAAGCTATCGTTGACACAGTAATTGCAGAAAATCCGAAAGCGGTTGCAGATTTTAAATCTGGAAAGACAAATGTTGTCGGCTGGCTTACAGGCCAGGTAATGAAGGCTTCTAAAGGAAAGGCAAATCCTGGAGTTGCTTCTAAGCTGGTTAACGAAAAACTTTCTAAACTGTAGTAAACTAGCGCGGGCGAAAAACGGACTTTCCGCGACTGAAAATAAAGCGTGCCTTAAAAAGCTTTGAACTAAAGCTCATCACAAAAAAGTGATGAGTTTTTTTTTTGAATTTGTTATAATTTTATTCAAATGACAGAAATTCAAAATCTTGCAAATAAAATAAAGAGCCGCTACGGGACTGTAAAAAGGGCACGTGGCTCATTTTTGTATACAGAAAAAAGAGTCCGCCTGACAGACCTTTTTTTAGAAGGTGGGCGTGCCGTTTTAGGCTGGGGAAGCGATTACTGTTCTGCATGGACGATTTTAAAGAACGTTCTTAGCCGCGGTCTTACCGGAAGTTTTATAACGGACTTTAATGCAGTTTCTAAGGACAGCGGAATGTCAAGATTGTCTCGAAGCGTTAGTTCCTTGCTTGCAGGCGAAAGATTTGCTGTTATTTATAATTCAAAAGAAGAAGCTTTAAAAGACGCTCTTTTTCTTAGTTATTCCGGCACAAGCGTTTACCGCCCGTGGAATCCTGAAAAAACTGACTGGCGCATTGTTGATTGCGTTTTAATTGCTCCTCCGCTTGCCTGGGCAGAAAATTTGTGGATTCTTGGTGTAAAGGCAGAATTAGTTCAAAAAAATCCTGAAATTCAATTTATGTCTGCTTTTATTCCTGCTGCTGTGGAAGCTGCCTTGACGCGTTCTGTTTATGATTTAATAAAAACCTTACAGGAGCGCGAGGAAAAAGACTGGTTTATTTTTGATAAGGTCGTAACAAAGTATTGGACAAGAAAAGGACCGTGGCTTTTTCCAAAAATGAGCGAAGAAAAATATTCGGATTTTGTTGACCACTGTCTTGAGTGCGAACTTGTTATAAGCCCGGTTTATAATGTTCCGTCGATTGTGCCTTTTGGGGCTGATTTTGGTGTGTTCAAAAAACTTTTAAAATCTCCGTTTGAGTTTTAGCGGGAGAAATACTGCAAAATGCAACAACCAGAAATAATTTTTTACATTATAAAACTCGTTTTTGCAGGAATTATTGCTTTTTTAGCGATTCTTCTTTTGAGTAAAACTCGAGAGCCTGCGTGGTTGTGTCTTTGTTGTGCCTGTATAATTTTTTATGCGGGGCTTATTTACGAAATGCTTTTAAAAATCGGAATTGCAAGTGATTTTTCTTTAAGAATTGCAGGAATTCCTCTTTTTTTAATTCTTGCGACTGCAATTCCTTCTTTGCTTGTCATTATTGCTTTTGTTTTGATGATAGCCCGTTCCGGAAGGTGAATATAAAATGACTCCATTTGAATTTTGGACTGAATATTTAAAAAAAACTGGTCAAACGGCAGAAAATGCTGTTTATAACGGTGAATTGTGTTTTGAAGATACAAGCTGGGCAGGACAGTCGCAGCTTTCGCTTGTTTTGGCAGGCAAAAAAACTGCAATTTTTACACCTTTTCCTTCTTTTGATATTAACCGCGAAAGCGTTCCTTGTGGTGGCGAAGTTTATATTGTAGAAGACACTGCCGAAGAACCCTGTGCCGTAATCCGTGTAAAAGACGTAAAATTGATTCCATTCAACCAGATTGACTGGGAACTTGCACGACAGGATGGCGAAAACGAAAATCTTGAAGACTGGCAGGACAAAGAGCGGGAATTTTTTGAAGACGAAGCTGACTTGTGCGGTTTTGATTTTACAGAAGATATGCTCGTAGTCTGCGAAATTTTTGAATTAGTTTATAAAAAGTAGAAATATTTAATGAGCTGTCCAAAATCTTTTCCCTCAAAGTAAAATTTTTTGTGTTATAATTTAAAAATACTTTTTTGGAGGAATTTTTATGGCAAAAAAAAGTAGTTTGAGTATTTTCTGGACAATTTTAAACATTGCAGTTGGTGCACTTCTTGCAGTTGGCGGAATCTGGGCTTTGCAGGGCGGTGGAGATTTTGCTGCCGATGCTCTGCGTTCAATTTTTTCTGGGGATGCACGAAAAATTGTAGTTCTTGTTTTTGGCGTTATTGAACTGCTTTCTGGTATTTTTATTATTCTGCAGCTTTTTATTGGCGACAGAATGGGAAAATTTGGTTCAATCTTAAAGCTTATTATTGTAATTATCTGGGCTGTTGCGATTGTTCTTGCAGACTTTTTAAATGGTGGATTCTTGCACCCGAATGCACTTGCCTGGATTTATTCACTTGCAATGCATTTAATTGTTCTTTGTGCACTTCTTGTAACAAGGGATTAGTTTTTTTAGACAAAAAAGGTTGGCTAAAAAGTATTTATTCTGTCATTTTCTAGCTTGTCCGGCAATCTTGTCCACCCGGTCATTGCCGTGCACCGACACGGCAATCCAATTACAGACTGTCATTGCTAGTTACCGGTTGTCATTGTCTCATCTTGACCCGACAATCTATTGCAGGAAAGAGATTCCCCGGTCAAGCCGTGGAATGACTGTGAGTGTGTCATTGCCGTGCAACGACACGGCAATCCAATTACAGACTGTCATTGCTAGTTACCGGCTGTCATTGTCTCATCTTGACCCGACAATCTTATCCACTCGAGCATTGTCGTGCAACGACACGGCAATTTACTGACAGAGACCGCTTCCTGTGCGGGAACGGCATTTTGAACTTATCAGATTGTTTTTTTATGATTCCAACGCGATTTGAACGCGCGACCTTCCGCTTAGGAGGCGGATGCTCTATCCAGCTGAGCTACGGAATCAAACGTTTTTGTATGTTATCAAAAAATGTGATTATTTTCAAATGACATTAAAAATTATAATAAACGCCACGCTTTGCAAAACCTGCAAATCCGTCTTTTTCCGGTGAAAAGTTTTTATAATTTTCTCCGTAGTGGCATAAAATTATTTTAGATTTTATGTTTTGTGGAAGGGTTTTTAGTTCATTATACGAAGAGTGAACTCCGCCTTCATAAAACTGGCAGTCGTGAAAAATACATTCTATTTTGTAAGAAGCTTCAAGCTCTTCGAGAAGCGGACGGTCAAACATTGTGTCTCCGCTAAAGAAAATTCTGTCATCAACAAGAACTCCAACCGAATAGAAAATCTGATTCCAGTCTTTTGAAGGGCACGGAACATGAACAGTTCTAAAAAGCTTAAGGTTTAGTGAGCCTAGGTTTGTTTCGTAAACCGGTCTTGGAGAATCTTTTATTTTAACCGGGCAAATCTGCTCAAAATAGTCTTCTAAAGTAAAAAAAGTTCCGTCTCTGCTGGTTTCACCGTAAGCACAGCCACCTTTCAGGCTGTTTTCCCAAAGAATTTTTTTGTATTCATCTGTTATGATCATAAGAGGCTTTCTGTTTGCAATATAACGACTCGAAAGAGCCATTTCTTCAAGTCCGCCGATATGATCTGCATGGGAATGTGTTGGCAATATTGCCTTTATTTGCGAAAGTGATGTGTTATATGTAGTTAATGCAAACGGGCAAAGAGTTCCGCAGTCAATTAAAACATGATCCTGACCTTTGATTACAAGCAGGTTGTTCTGAAAATCTTTTTTATTGAATGCGCTTCCTGTTCCGACAAAGAAAAACTGCAATGTTCCGTCATTGGTTAAGTTTATTGTATCCTTAAAATCTGCTGTCTTCATAAAAATCATCTAAATTATAACATAGAAAATTGAGTTTTCAATGTCAAAAGAAATTCCTTATGTAAGTATCCATAAGCCGCCCGAACGTCGGACAGGTTTTATGCGTGGTCTGCCTGTACTGCCGGTGTGTATACATGCGATTTTTTTACGAGTGCAAAGGCTGCTTCTTCAATTGAATCATAATAGCCGAGTGAAATTCTTGCTAAAATGTTGTCGCCTGCAAGTTCTGCATCTACACATTCTGTTACCACAAATGGAATGCAAAGGGTGTCGCACTTTATCTGTGTCCATTTTTCGTTTAAGGCCTGTCCGCCTGTAATTGTAATACTGCGCGGGGCAGGCAGAGAGGCTTCTGCACTTGCTTTTTTGAGAATATTCAATCCGGCCCAAAGCTGGTGCGTTACATCGTGGATTATTGCAAGACCTTCTTTTTGCTGTTTTGGCGTTAAAATTTTTTCTTCAAGTTTGTCATAATCGGCAATCTGCATTACAAGGTTTTTGTGTGTAATTTTTTGTCCGAGTTCTGATTCAACTTTTTCTTTATATGCTGCAAACCGGCTGCCTGTGTCTGGAATTAAAACACTTGCATTCCACATTCCCGGAATAACAGATGGCATTACGCGGATATTTTGTGCATTCAACGGGAACGGTGTACAAAGGTTTAATCCTTCACTTGAACCTGAACGATCGCACATTGCTCCGTTGTCGAGCGTGTCTGTTCCGATTAAGGCTACGATAAAGTCTGGAGCTCCACAAAAAACAAGAGTTCCTTCTAAAAGTCCTGTTTCTGCGGCTGCCTGTGCCGTAACTTTTCCTGCAAGAGAACCTGGCTTTACAAATGGCGGAAGCTTTTTTACTTCGTCTTCGGAAAAGCCTTCTGCCTTTAACTGTTCGTCTGTCCAGTAAATTTCGCGGTAGCGTTCTTCTGGAAGAATTGTTACTGCGTTGCCTGTAAGTTTGTAGATTAAATATTCTGGTGCACCAAAAACATTTTTTGAGCCGTACCAGTGGTGTGTGTGGAGTTTTCTGTAAGCGTCGAGTCGCGGGAGCCAGATTGATTTTTTGTCGGAAACTGTAGTTCCTGCCTGTTTTGACCAGAGAAGTGTAAGTCCGTTATCGCTTACAACTGTTGGGCCGTTGCCGGAAATGCAGATGGCTTCGATTCCTGTTTCCGGAGATTTTTGTTTTAATTCTTCAACTGCTATTTTTAAGGAAGAAACCCATTCGCGGGCAATTTTTGTATCATCTTTTTCTGTAAAATTGGCGCGAGCGTAGGCAATGCTTTTTGGGGAATCCGGCATATAAGCCGCTTTAAGTGAAGAAGTTCCAATATCAACACAAAGAATCGCATCTTTCATAAAATTCTCCTATTTAAAAAAACATCGCGTTAGCGACAGCACAGAAAAAAAAGCCCGTTCATCTTACAAAAAAGAACGGGCAGTTTGTATTTATTGAGCTTTTTCTTCTTCCTGATCGTCAGACTTTTTAATAAGTTTGTCGATTATTGTGCGGTTATCAAGAAGATCACTCAAACTCTGGTTGTGGTGAATTCTTGTAATAACGTTTGCAAAAAGACCAGAAACGTTTGTGCTTATAAACCATTCCTTGTCTTTGAGTTCCGGATGATAAACGGCATTCGTTCCGATAATGCGGTAGAACTGACCGTTTTTGTATGCTTCGTCAAAAAGTTCAACTGCGTTTCCTGTAAAGAACGGAAGCGAAATGGCTGCAATAACCTTTGTTGCACCCTGTTCCTGCAGAAACTGCATGGCCTTAAGAAGAGTTCCACCAGTTCCGAGCATATCGTCTGCAAGGAAAGCAACCTTGCCTTTTACATCACCAAGAAGTTTTACGCTCTTAATGTTTGTCTGCTTTGCATTCTGTGTAACTACAGAGTAGTCGCGTTCCTTGTAAATCATTGCGAGAGGAACTTTTAAGCCAGTTGCATAGAATTTATTGCGGTCGATAGCCCCAGTATCCGGACTTACAACAACCAGGTCTTCTTTTTCCGGGCCAGAAAGATTTACAACCTTTGTAAGTTCACGGATAACCTGATAAGAAGCATGGAGATTTTCGAGATGTGTTGTATTGAATGCATTTACGATTTCGCGAGAATGAATATCGAGAGTAATTACGCGGTCAACTCCTCGCATTTCGTAGATGTGGCAGAGAAGAGCTGCTGTAAGACCTTCGCGACCCTTCTTTTTATGCTGACGGCTGTAAGGAAATGCAGGGAGAACGAGTGTAATTGATTTTGCACCAGCCTGCTGAACGGCATCGATTGTTACGAGCAATGTCATAACGTGGTCATTTACAGAAAAAGTTACAAGGTTTTTTCCGCCGTTCATTGAAATCGGAAGATGATTTTCTGCATCCTGGAAAATATAAATGTCCTTACCACGAACAGAATCAACAAGTTCAGCCTTTACTTCGCCATTAGCAAACCATGTAAAAGCTGTATTGATTTTAAAATCTGGAACACGATATTTGTCGATTGCTCCACGAAGAATTAAATCTGAAGTTTCTAAGTCGTTGCGGAAGTTGATGTCTTCTATCAGCCCGTCTTTATCCTTTCCATAGCGTTTTGAAATTACATCCGTTTTAAGAGAAAAACGATGTTTGTACATGTGTCTGAGATGATTTATAACTTCATCTGCAAATGCGGCACCACCAGGACAAGCTATTACACCAAGATTTGTCGGCTCTGAATAAGGCATTTTTTATTGCTCCCTAAACTTAATATTTTGTGTGCACTAATACTAACATTTTAGCCGTTTTGACGTCAATATTTGCACTATGTGCGCTAGATGTAGTGTATGTCGGATAATCCCAAATAAAAGACTGAATAAGTCATAAAACTGATTTTTTGAGGTAAAACGTAATTCTAAATAAACGCTCTGTCCCCCAACTTTCCCATCGTTTCTGACATTCATCGACCTTCCCCCGACATAATACAATTACCTGCTTTTGACAGCCGGCGATGTATTAACTAAAATTAAGCAATTATGAAGCTGACGATTTTAGGTTCAGGAACAAGTTTTGGCGTGCCAGTCATTGCCTGCGACTGCAAAGTCTGTAAATCAGACAAAGCGCAGGACAAACGCCTCAGAGCCAGCGCACTACTTTGTATCGACAACAAAAACTTTTTGATTGACGTTGGCCCGGATTTTAGAACTCAGGCACTCAGGGCAAAACTTCATCATCTCGATGCAGTTTTTTTAACCCACTCTCACGCAGACCACATTCACGGAATCGACGATTTAAGAATCTTCAGCCATAAAAATTCCGGCGCAATGAACAGCGACAAAGAAATTGCAGCACATTATCCGGAAACTGCCGGAGCAGGGCTTGCAATGTATATGAACTCAGAAAGCCTCGATCACGTAAAAAAGAATTTTCATTATATTTTTATGAACCACGAAAAAGGTGGCGGAACTCCAAAACTAAACCTTGTCAGCGTTGACAACTATTCTGCCAGAAATCCACTTTTGCTGGGAAATCTGCAGGTTGTTCCCATTCCAATGGTTCACGGATTTATGAACACAACAGGCTGGGTTTTTACACAATTTTTGCCGGAATCTATGCAAAACCTGCCACAAAATGAACAGACTCTAAATCAGACAAAAAAACATTCGATTGCCTATTTAACTGACTGTAATTTTATAAGCGACGAGTCAATTGAACGTGTAAAAAATGCGGTAGGCGGCGGCGTGCTCGACCATCTTGTAATAGATGCGCTTCGTGTTCGCCCTCATTCAACACACAACAGTTTTGACCAGGCGCTTCTTTATGCAGATAAAATCGGGGCGGTTCACACGTGGTTTACTCATATGTCCCACGATTTTTTTCATACGCAGATACAGGATTATATAGATAAAAATCTCGACAAATACAAAAATCTTAAAAAAATTGTTCTTTCCGGAGGAACTGTCAGCCCGGCTTTTGACGGCCTTGAACTTTTTACTTAAGTTTTTTTTATTTTTATTTTGGGCGTGCCGGCTTTTCAGCCGTCGGGTCTTTCGTGGCTACGGCTTGCGCCTCCGACCAAACGCTTCGCGTTTGTTTGCGCCTTGCGCACCACTACAGCCCCTCACGCGGACTTTAAATTTTATTGAAAATTCCTTAGAATTCTAACAAAATTCATTGTAAATTCAAAGAATTCCAAAAGATTAGAATTGACACATAAATTGATTTTTTTTACAATATTGAAACTCACGTTGAATTGATTTTGAGGTAGGTATATATTATGTCAAGAGTTTGTGATGTTTGCTTGAAAGGTTCAATGACAGGTAACAAAGTTTCTAAATCATACAACCACACACGTCGCACATGGAGACCAAATCTCCTTAAGGTAAAGACAGAAATTGGTGGAACAACACGCACAATTAACGTTTGCACACGTTGTCTTCGCAGTGGTTTTGTAACAAAGAAGATTAATGTTATTCCTGCTAACGCTGGTGCTCCAGTTGCAGCTAACTAATCATTGAAAGTTTGCGTAAAACCGGTTCAGACGAGCCGGTTTTTTTTATTTTGTAATAGATTGTCGGGTCAAGCCCGACAATGACACGAAGAGTCGAGCCTGGCAATGTCACCTTGTATGAGGGACCGATAATGACCGGCTGGAGTTATTTTTTCTTTCCATAAGTATTTTCAATTTCTAAAATCTGGTCGCGGATTGCGGCTGCCTGTTCGTACTCAAGGCGGTCGGCGCAGTCAGACATTTCCTGCTTAAGGGCATCCAAAAGTTTTTTACGCTGCTTTGAGTCGAAAAGATTTGCATTTTTTTTAAGAACTTCTAATTCGATCTTTTCGTTTTCTTCTGCATCTTTTTGCTGTCTTACTAAAATATCCTGAACTGCCTTGCTTACAGTGTGTGGCGTAATTCCGTGTTCTTCGTTGTATTTTTGCTGGATTGTGCGACGTCGTTTTGTTTCTTCGACAGTTTCTTTGATCGCCGGTGTAATTGCATCTGCGTACATTACTACCATGCCGTTTTCGTTGCGGGCTGCACGCCCAACTATCTGGATCAGCGAAGTTGTTGAACGCAAAAATCCAATCTTGTCTGCATCAAGGATTGCAATAAAACTTACTTCCGGTAAGTCAATTCCTTCGCGCAAAAGGTTGATTCCAATTAAAACATCAATTTCTCCAAGTCTGAGGCTTTTTAAAATTTCTACACGTTCAAATGTGTCGATTTCCGAGTGAATGTATTTTACTTTTAAATTCAACCCAAGAAGATAGTCCGTTAAATCTTCTGCCATTTTTTTTGTAAGAGTCAAAATCAAACTGCGTTCGTGTTTTTCGATTCTCTGTTTTACTTCCTTATAAATATCTTCCATCTGACCTTCACTCGGGCGAACATCAATAATCGGGTCGAGCAAGCCTGTTGGGCGGATTATCTGTTCAACAACCTGAGTTGACTGTTTTAATTCTTCTTTACGAGGAGTGGCTGTAACGTAAATTACCTGATTCAACTTTTTTTCAAATTCATTGAATTTTAAAGGACGGTTGTCGAGAGCGGACGGAAGGCGGAATCCAAAATCAATTAAATTCTGCTTGCGGCTTCTGTCACCTTCGTACATTGCACCAATCTGCGGAACTGTTACATGGGCTTCGTCAATCAGGCACAAAAAATCGTCTGGAAAATAATGCAAAAGTGTTGCCGGCGGCTCTCCACGGTTACGGCCAGAGATTGGTCCTGAATAATTTTCGATTCCTGAGCAGTAACCCATTTCTTTCATCATTTCTACGTCGTAGGTCGTGCGGGTTTTTATTCGTTCGGCTTCGAGAGGTTTTCCGGCGTTTTCAAAATATTTAACCTGTTCTGCCATTTCTGCAAGAATTTTTTCTGTTGCATTACACAGGGCATCGTGTGGAACTACAAAGTGTTTTGAAGGATAAAACTGCATTTCGTCGAGTTCTTCTTCAATTTCGCGGGTTAAAACATTAAACCGTTTTATTGAAGCAATTTCGTCAAAATCAAGTTCAATTCTGTAGGCGGTATCTGTTTCCATGTATGGCGGGTAAACTTCGATTACATCACCACGGACACGGAAATTTCCTCTGTCTAAGACCATGTCGTTGCGCTGATATTGAATATTTGACATCTGCCGTTCAAATTTGCGGGTGTCAAAAAGTTCACCTTTTTCGATATGAACTCGCATTTCTTTGTAAAGATCCGGCATGCCAAGACCGTAAATACAGCTGACTGTTGCAACAACGATTACGTCGCGTCTTTCCATTAAAGAATATGTTGCCTTTAAGCGCAGTTGGTCAATTTCTTTATTTACTGCAGCATCTTTTTCTATATAAAGGTCGCGGGAAGGAACATAAGCTTCTGGCTGGTAGTAGTCGTAATAAGAAACAAAGTATTCAACCGCATTGTTTGGAAAGAATGATTTAAACTCGCGGTAAAGCTGGGCAGAAAGAGTTTTGTTGTGCGAAATAATAAGGGTAGGGCGCTGAACTTTTTCGATTATCTTAGCCATTGTAAAGGTTTTACCAGACCCGGTTACGCCCTTTAAAGTCTGGTAACGGTCGCCACGTAAAAATCCTTCACTTAATTTTTCTATTGCCTGTCCCTGGTCGCCACTTGGTTCATAGGGAGAAACTACTTTGAATTTTCTCATGCCTTGATTATACAGAAGATTAAATTGAGAAAAAATGTTTTTTTATAAAAATTATGATTTTGGCCATTCCACAGTAATTGCTGTTTCGTATTCCCCATACTTAAAAACATAAAGTTTTGTAACGAAACCTGTTGAAATTGTACCTTCGTATTTTATGATGAGTTTACTGTTTTCTTTATCATTTTCTATTGAAATAATGGAAAATGATTTTCTTTCTTCTGTTGAAGGATTTAGGCTATTCAGTGTTAAATCTACATAGTTCTCGTCGTATTTACCGTCATAATACAGTACGAGTTGATTGTCTGTAGTAAAATAAGCATTTCCTAATACAAATTCTTCTGTTTCATAACAAGATGTAAACAGAAAGAAAATCGACAGGCACAGAAGGGTATATTTTTTTTTCAATCTTAGAGTCCTTGCTTAAAATTTTATGATGAATTTACTGAAATTACGGGTATGAAAATTTTACATACCCGTAACGAAGTTTTACTTTTTTTTTACAGGAACAATTTCTTTAAGACCTGCGCCCATATAAACGTATAGTTCTACAATGGAATCATCAGGGATATCTCCTTTATATGATATCGTGAGATAGCTACTGAGAGGTTTGTTTAAGATAGAACCTAATTTATGCTCAGTTTTCTTTTTTGTCATGGGGTCATAATGAAATAATTTAAAATCTACATCATTGTAATAGCCGAAATAGTGCAGAATGATTTTGTTTCCTGATTCTAGATAACAGTTACCTGCTCTAAAAGAATCTTCTGTAGTGTCGCAAGATATCAGTGAATATAAAGAAATTAAATATATAATAAATAGACATAATCGTTTTTTCATATTAGCTCCGAAAGTTATTAATTAATCGTTAATATAGGGAAAGTAGTCTTTTGTTGGGGTATTTTATAAATTTCAAAATTTCCAAGATTTTTTGATTTATGACCGATGAGCGGTAATGTCAAATCAAAAGCCCCACCAAAGTTTATGCTAAACTTATTTGAAAAGAATCCGTCTATGGAACCGTTAGCTTTTACATTAATTCCTGCTGATACTTGTTCTGTTAAGGGAAGATTGATGTTTATATTTCCCGCTGATACACCAAGACCTAAATATGGGGTTAGTGAAAAATAAGGACTGACAGCTGCATTTATTGACAAACCATTTTCTTCTGGACTATTTGCAATTCCTGCAAAAAAAGCACATTCGGCAATGGCATCGCAAGTTTTTGTATAAGGTTCAAAATAAAGTGAATACCTGTATATCCATTTACGCCATATTTTGAACCATTTTACTCTTCGTGTGCCATAATCTGCACCAACGTTTACATTTGCTCCAGCAAGACCTGTGAACCCTGCGTAAAGATATTCGGAATTAAATTCACCATTTATTGAATACGGAATATCATAGTCGCCTTTGAGGCCATATACGAACGGAACAGGACCAATGCAAAAAGATCCATTTATGTTGAAAATATTCTGTTCTCCACCAATCAGTGAGTTTGAATAGGCATATTTGAGACATGTTTTTGCATAAGTGGAAAGCATTGTATATGCAGAAAGATCTGCTTTACAGTTTGACCATGAAATTGTAAATCGTCCGCCTAGATATAAATTTGTTTCAATATCTAGTTCTGCAAATGTTAAGTTGCCAGAATCAGAATTTCCAATTCCTAGTTTATTATTTGTTATTCTTTTTGATAGAAAGCCGATTTTAATTTTTTTGCAGCTATCTACTTTTTTTTCTAGTTCTTTTGCACTTACTATATAGTCATTATATGAGGTTGCTAACTTATAGCCAGTTTTTCCAGAAAATTCAACATTATCCCAATTTGCAATCTTTGCTATTGTTTTAAAATTTTTTGTATCCTTTAGGTTTGAAATTTCGATTGGTGAAGGACTTAAGGACGAAACGCTTCTGGCTTCATTTGTATTGGAATCATCTTCATTTTCTGTTGTATTTATATAAACAGAAACTAAGGGAAGAATGTCTGTAATATCTGTACAGTTGTAGTCTATTGCAGGGCATACCTCTTTGAATGTATCACTCATAAACATTCTGTTTAATGAAACAAGTTCATATTCAGATAACGTATTTGTAATAGCTAAAATTTCTTGAAACTCGCTGTCTATATTTAAGTTTAAGTTTTGTATGCAAATGTGAACAAAATCTTCTCTAAGGAGTATTTTGTTCAGTATAGTAACTGCCTCTACTTGTGAGAATGCAGAGTTATATTCATTTATAATTTCAAGCGGAAGTGTTTCGAATAATTCGATGGCACTATAACCTGTGCTGAAATCTTCTTCAGTAAAATAAAAATTGACATCTGTTATAGAATCTTCTGTTTCAAGGTCGGATTCATCTATGCTTCTTGCATTTTTATATGAAGTATTGCCTTTTACTTTGTGATATGTTCCTGTTTTGTTGTCAAGAATAAAATCACCAGCCGAAAGACCTTTTACAACAGAACGTGAAAGAGAATTGTTTTCATATTTGTTTACAATAAATCGTCCGTCAGGATTTATTCCAAATAGACCTGCTGGATAATCGCCTCGTGTATACTGTTCTGGTAATATTGAAAACATACTGGTGTATTGATTTTCTTGATTGCTTATGAAAGTAAGCCAAAGTGTTTTTTCGAGTCCTGTTCTTTTTGTCTGTGGTTTTGAGTATGATACGTCAACAAGACCATCTCCATTTAAGTCTGCGGTTTGATTTAGTTCGAGATTAAATGATTTTTCAGTATTGTTTGTTCCGTCTTTTGAATACTCCACATAAGAAAAGTTTATAGCGGTTTCAGTTATATTGTTAATGTATATATATCCATATAAAGCTTCGTTTTCGATATCTGTATAAATAATATCGTCTTCTGATACTTCTGTTTTTGTAACTTTTCCTA